>NZ_JBARYM010000810.1:0-2341 GCF_049647865.1 Tunicatimonas sp.
GCTTTCAGAAAAAAAACGACGCTGGAATATGGAGTAGAACATCCGGCGTGGTCATATTTTCCAGTGACTAGTTTTGAAGCAAATTATCATACCCAAACATTATATGGTTCCGCCTTTGTTCCGTATCTTGAGCGCAAACCCGATTCAGTATTTATTGCCGATGGCTCAGAAGTGACTGTTCGGCAGGGGAGTAAGATTGTATTAAAATGAATTCAGCGAAAAGAAAAAGTTAAACAAAGATAGCCGGTTATTCAGGAACACCTTTAGCTAAGAAACTTGTCCTCGGAAGCGGATTTGAAATAAAGACTATCCGAATCTAGTTTTATAACTTTACTTTTCAGCTAAAAGTAGGTGGCTATGCAAAACAAAAAGATACTGATTATAAACGGACACCCCGATCAGGAAAGCTTCAGTTACGGAATTTCGGAAGCGTACAAAGCCGGGGCGGAGAGCTCCAGTGCAGAAGTTAAAGAAATCAGAATTAGAGAACTAGAATTTAATCCCAACTTGCAGTTTGGCTACCGAAAACGCACCGAACTCGAGCCTGATTTATTGCGCGCTCAAGAGTGGATTAAGTGGGCCGATCACTTGGTATGGGTGTATCCGGTTTGGTGGGGGTCAGTACCTGCTATTATGAAGGGGTTTATTGACCGGGTGTTTCTTCCCGGATTTGCTTTTAAAAAAAGAGAAGGGTCAGTTTGGTGGGATAAATTTTTGGGTGGAAAAACTGCGAGGTTAATTTGCACTTTAGATCAACCCGCTTGGTACTACCGAATAGTATACCGAAGCCCTAGCCATTATGCAATGAAAAAACTGACTATGCAGTTTGTAGGAGTAAAAAAAGTAAGGATTACGACCATTGGGCCAATACGCTTATCTAAAGATACATTCAGAAACAAATGGCTGCGGAAGATAGAAGCGTTAGGAAGACAAAATAAGTAGTCGTTAATAATATCGCTTCAACCTTAAGGATTCAATTCATAGATTAATGAAAACAAAGAAGACAGTAGCCCTAGTAGCTCATGATAATAAGAAACCTGATCTACTTGACTGGGTGCGGGAGCACATAGACTTAATGGTCAACTACCAATTGTATGCTACCGGTACAACTGGCAAATTTTTGGAAAAAGGAACGCAAGATGTAGGTAGTCTTCAAATACAGAAGCTGTTGAGTGGACCACTAGGAGGTGATCAGCAAATTGGAGCCAAAATCGCTGAAGGCGAAATTGATTTTTTAGTCTTCTTTTGGGACCCACTAGAGCCCCAGCCCCACGACCCTGATGTGAAAGCCTTGCTTCGGATTGCGGTTACTTGGGACATTCCGTTTGCTTGTAACCGAGCGTCGGCTAACTTTTTATTTTCCTCTGCCCAGCAGACTGACAGTTATCAGCGCAAAGATCCTGATTTTACTAGTTACTTACAGCGGTCGGTACTTCGTAATGCATAAAAAAACCCCAGTTTAACCGGGGTCCAGCATTAAGCTATACAGCAAATTGACTTTCTAAACGTTCATCAGAGATTCGCGACGACGCATCTTTCCGGCAGGAATACCGAACATCATTTTGAAGCGACGGCAAAAGTAAGCAGTATCTTTATAACCCACTTCTTTACCAATTTCACGAATGCTCTTTTTAGTCGTTCGCAGTAAGTTAACCGCGTGTTCCATTCGCTGATATTCAATATAATCTTGCGGGTTAATTCCGGTCAACATTTTGAAGTACTGTCCTACATAGTCTTCCGAGACATTTGCTACGTTCGCTAGCACTTTGTTAGAAAGATCGCCACCGATATTGTTCTTGATGTAAGCGAAGATATCGATCAACCGAGGATCTTTAAAGTAAGTGCTATTGGTAGCTAGTTGCTCTACAAACATTCGGGTTTCCAGAATATGGCGAACAATCTCAATTACCAGTCGCTCGGTGCTAATTTTAATGATCCGGTCTTTTCCAGGGGTTTCGGAGTTATTTTCGCCCGTAATATCCTTAATGATCTCTACAATTCTTGGATTGCCCTTAATCTCAAAGGGAGGAATATCTAGCGAAGCGAAGAAATTAACCGAATCAAAAACCTTGGCTTCAAAATTAATAAAGCTAAAATTCTCAACCTCAAGTTTGGTGATATCAGTTGTTTCTAACGACTGGAAGTATAACTCTTTATTATTGATAAAGTCATCATTTGATAAACTTACCGGATCGCCGGAACCATAGGTGATAGACATCATTTTTCCACCAGGGATGAAGAGAATGCTTTCATCTGACACAACATCCTCATCTTCTCCGTAGTGAATTTCACCCCGGTTTAGAATAATGATGGAATTCTCGACATCGTAATAGTTCTGAAT
>NZ_JBARYM010000811.1:0-1835 GCF_049647865.1 Tunicatimonas sp.
AATCTGGTCGAAAAGATCAGTCTCTTGTGCGAGTAGATGTAGGAGCGTTGACTCCGACGCTGCTCGAAAGTGAATTATTCGGCCACGTGAAAGGTGCTTTTACCGATGCCTCTCACGATAAAGTTGGTAAATTTGAGCAGGCATCAGGCGGGACTTTGTTTTTAGATGAGATTGGTAATTTAACTCTAGCTCAGCAAGCTAAACTCTTAACTGTATTACAAACGCGCCGAGTAAGCCGAGTTGGTTCTAATCAGGAAGTGTCCATAGATATTCGGCTTGTTTGTGCCACTAATCAACTAATTAGTGGTTCAGCGGCAGATTCTGATATGGCTTTCCGGCAGGATTTATTATACCGAATTAATACGGTTGAAATATCGGTGCCTCCACTACGAGATCGCGCGAATGATATTCCGTTATTAGCCGAGCACTTTTTAGCACTGTATGCGGAGAAATACCATAAACCTCAAGCTGAGCTAATCGAACCGACGCTTCGCTACCTGCAAAATTATGAATGGCCTGGTAATGTGCGAGAATTACAACATGCTATTGAGCGGGCGGTCATTCTCAGTAATGCCTCGGAATTGCAGCCGGAGGATTTTGCTCTCGGATCATCCTCCGATCTGAATACTTTGACCGAAGCTCCCATAACGTTGGATGAAAACGAGCGAAATTTTATTAAGCAGGCACTAGATCGTCATCTGGGTAATATCACTCATACTGCCAAAGAATTGGGTATTACACGCACAGCATTGTACCGACGATTGGAAAAATTTGGGTTGTAACCATGATAGAGTTACAACATTGTACAATCTAACTCTCAGTTACCAATTAATGTAGCTCCTTAAATTCAATCAAATCTTCATCCACTTCTTCGGCAATGAAGAAACCAAAGGAACCCTGATTTTGGTAGAGTGGCATTAAAATATAAGCGTTGGCCGGTGAATAAACGGGCTGACCGTTAATGGTAGCTAATTCCTCGCCCCGGTGAATCTTCTGGAAATTTTTGTAGCCCGGCTTCATAACAAATTCTTCATTGGGCTGAATGCGGTAGGAAGAAATAACCGAGTAAAAAGAATAGTGGTTGTCACCGTGGGTGTACAAAACCTGATGCGACCAGTCAAATAGCTTTTTGTGTTCAGTTTGGGTAAGACACCCTGCGTGAAACAGTCCTTGCCAAATAACGGCCTCCTGGCTTTCTACTGAAGAAGCCGCGAAGTGTTGCCCGGCTTCAAAAGTAAAACCGTGCCACCCTTGCTGGTTGAACCATTCGGGTAAGCACCCCTTAATTTCCCGCTCAATACCCATGATGCTAGTGGCGGCTATGCCCTTAGCAAATACATAACTATCACGATAGCCCTCATTTAAGCTGATGTAGGGAACACTTTCTGCGGAAGTGGTATGACAGTCTATAAAGTATACCTCACCAGATGTCTGGCGGTTTATTTCTTGGGTTAGATGAAGAATTTCTTGAAGCTGTTGCTCTTCGATGTTCAACACTTCCTGGCTATCCTGTACTTTAGCTACCCGTTTCGGCAAAAAGACCCGGTTTAGGTCTTCATCGCAAAAGCGCACTGTTTTCTGGATGGCGGGTAGGTTTCCGGCAATCCCGTAGAAATTGCCCTGTAACGTAATTTGCTGGTCCTTAATTTTTTCAAGTACTTTTTCTAGGGCAATTAATCCACTTGGTTCGTTTCCGTGCACTCCTGCAAAAACGATGAACGTAGGGTCGTCACGATTCCCTGGAAGGTTAATTAGCAGGCGTGATTCAGGTGATTTAAAATTAACTGTTCTCGACATTATCCATTAATTCTTGATACAAATGCCGGGAAATATGC
>NZ_JBARYM010000812.1:0-15307 GCF_049647865.1 Tunicatimonas sp.
TCCGCCCTCTATTAACTAAGGCATCATTTCCTGGGGGAAGAGATTCGTTGAACAGTTTTATAGAAAACAATTTAACATATCCTGATTCAGTGGATGACTTATGTGCCGAAGGCAGTGTGCCAGTTAAATTCAAAATTGATACTACAGGAACATATTACGAACTATATTATCTCTCAACCACGTTAGGCACTGCTTACAAAGAAGAATGTCGGCGAGTGTTGAACTTAATGCCTAAATGGACACCAGCAACCAGCAACGGAGAAAAATTCATTTCCAGACAATAGTTAATATTTAATTTCAAAAGCCCTTACCGAGTTCAATGTAATGATGGTAAAGTTGGAATAAATGATAATTAAACGTGTGCTAACAAAATGCATATGTGAGCCTAGCAATCATGAACCAGTACACTAATTGCACTGAGTAGCCGAAGCGTAAAATGAAAGTATAATAGCAAATATGACGGCCCACACATGCACCGGTCGTTGTGCTTCATAGTTTAGTTACGATCTCTCACGAATCCTTGAATTAACATGTTCGGAGATTAATTATGTCTTAATTTTCAATAAACTCATGGGATGATGAATATTAAAAAAATTGTTTGTTGTTGCACCATAATGCTGCTGGGAATCTCTGCCTGTAACGATGCTGCCAAAAGGCAGCAAGAAGATGGAATTATTTATACTGTCAATGGGAAAATAGATACTGACGAACTAGAATTTGCTCTGACGCATGAACATTTAATGTCCAATTTCGGAATGGATATAGACTCGGCATTCCAATACGATGAAGTGGCACTACTCAATCAAGTGGTTCCGTATGTAAAAGAAGTTAAATCGTCTGGAGTTCACTCAATATTCGACTGTACTACTGCTTATTTCGGAAGAAGAGTCGATATATTGAAGAAAATCTCAGATGCGACTGGTGTACAAATCATTACGAATACAGGTTTTTATGGTGCAGCAAATGACCGATACGTACCTGATTTTGCTTTCGAGGCTAGTGCAGAGGAAATTTCAAAAGTATGGATTAAAGAATTTGAAGAAGGTATAGAAGGTAGCGGCATTAAACCAGGATTTATCAAACTAGCGTTTGATGGAGGTGATCCTTCAACCATAGATAAAAAGCTTTTCTTAGCTGGTATTTTGACACACAAAAAAACAGGCTTAACGATTGGTGTTCATACAGGCAATAACCCTGTTGCAGCTGCATTTCAAATGGATTTGTTAGAACAAAACAACCTCAGCACGTGTGCTTGGATTTGGTTCCATGCCAATTGGCTAGAGGATACCCCAATTCTATTGGAGGCTGCATCACGCGGTGCATGGATTTCACTTGATGGTGTTAAAACGACCAATATCAAAGAACACATCGATAGGCTTAAATTATTCAAATCTAGAGATCTACTTCACAGAGTTTTGCTATCACATGATGGTGACGGTTATCCCATGGGAGGAGAGATTAGGGAATTTGAAGCACTTCAAGCGGCTTTGATCCCAGCAATGCTCGAAGATGGATTTAATCAAAAAGACATAAATCAATTGACGATTGAAAATCCAAAAGAGGCCTTTATGATCCGAGTCAGGCAATCAAATTATTGACCTATGAACATAGGAATACGAAGCACAACAAACGCTAAAATCCATAGGCTTACCAAGTTGCTTACCAAGCTTTGTTGGGTAGGATACTTTTCCGATATTTATAGATGTCCAGCCTACGGATTTTAGCTGGTCGTTATACACAATTTGGAGAACGCAGGCTTTATCTAATAACCTAAAGCAACAAATCTATTTTTTAAATTCGTTATAATCGAATTAAAACACAACTATGAAAATAAGAAGGCACATTAAAAACAGATGGTCCTTACTAATCATCATTGGAATCTATTCATGTAGTAACTATTCAGAGGAAGAATATTTAGATAATGAAAAGCCTACAATTCTAGGAACATGGGAGATGGAATCAATACATTGGATAACAAAAGATACAACGTACTCTATAGATGAAGCACAACCTGGGATGCTAATGCTCACTTCAGATAGTTATTCTATAATGTGGACTCCTACTGAAGAACCCAGAACTCCTTTTCAAATTTTATCAAAACCAACGGATGAAGAATTAAAGTCAGGATTTGGGTCAATTGTTTTTAATGGTGGAACTTATAAATACTCTGACTCTACAATAACTACAACTGCAAAAATTGCAAAAGTACCTGGCTTTGAAGGAGGGAAACAATTCTATAATTACAAGTTAAGTAATAATAAAATGGAATTGACGATGTTTGATGAGATTTATCCAGATGGAACAAGACCTGAATGGTACGGTAAGTTTCAGACAAAATTTGTTTTAGAAAAGTTGAGTGATACAAAAAAGGCTTAAAAACAATGTACAAATAAAATAGGCAGAATAGTAGAAGATTTAACAGTTGTAGCTCGCTTCAAAATTGTAACGGTTTTAATAAGTTTGAAGCCCGCAATTGTCTACTCTGCATATTCTTACCGTTAAGCATCATAAAGAAAGCTTAATATCCTACCAAATTAATCCGAAAAACCGGTTGGCTTTGCTTATTGGCTACTCGAAATTTGGCTTTAGCGAAATTGGCTGGTGGTAGTAGCTATTTCACTAGCGAATTTAACAGAATTTGGAAGTTCTGGGACATAGAGCTTGAGCATAGAAATATACTATACCAGGCAGGGAGAATAGGTTTCTTTTTAGGCAACGGTCTACGCTTGGAGACCCCTTCTGATAATGGTATTAAGCCGAGCAATTTTCAGATAATAAAAAATATCAATATAAGCTATAACGGACGTCTGGGTACCGAATATCAACTAAGTAAAACGTTAGGTATTTGGGGAAACGGACTATTTAAAACTTCCATTGTTAAGTATAACAAGGCAGAACCGGTATTTGACTATAATGATTATAGAACCCTACGGATTAGGTGGCGAAGTAGGAGTAAGTATAGAGCTTTAGATAAAGCCGAATAAAACCTTTCTTATTAGAATATTCTGAAAGCACTTATTTACATGATCGACCTTTTACTCTTCCCCCACATCTACCGTAACTTGTTCTTCGCTGGCGGTGAGTTTGAGTACTACGTGAGGGTCGTTCATCACTACGTAGACGGCACCGTCGGGGCCGGGGGCTACGTCGCGCACGCGGCCGACGTTCTTCATAATTACTTCGTCGTGCATTATGCGATCGTCTACAATAGTGAGTAGCCGTACTTCTTCGTAAGCAAGTGCGCCTACCAGTAGTTTATTTTCCCACTTAGGGAACTCGTTACCCTGGTAGAACTCCATACCACAAACCGCAATAGAAGGTTTCCAGTAGATAACAGGTTGCTCCATGCCTTCCTTACGCGTAATATCAGTGATAGATGTCCCGTCGTAGTTTCTTCCGTAGGTAATCACCGGCCAGCCGTAGTTGTTACCCTTGCGGATAATATTTACCTCGTCGCCACCCATGGGGCCATGCTCGGTTTCCCATACTTCGCCACTTTCGGGGTGTACTGCCAAGCCCTGAGGGTTACGGTTACCGTAGCTGAAAATAGAGGGAATAGCGTCTGACTCGTCCACAAAAGGATTATCTTCCGGGATACTGCCGTCGCGGTTGACGCGGTGTACCTTCCCATTGGGGCGGGTAATATCCTGTGCTTGGTCCTGCGCGCCGCGGTCACCAATGCTGAAGTACAGGTGCCCGTCGGGATCAAATACAATCCGGTCGCCGTAGTGGTGGCGGGTGGTGCGGTATAGCTCGTGCGGAGCTTCAAATACGGTTTCCTCATTCGTCCACTGATTGTTTTCAATCTTACCCCGCACAATTTTGGTCATCGCTCCGGGCTTTTCCTCACCGTCATCTAAGACGTGGCTAAACGATAGGTACACCCAACCGTTTTGGTCGTAGTCGGGGTCAACGGCTACATCTAACATACCACCCTGCCCTTCGTGTAGCACCTCAGGAGTGCCCTGTACAGGTTCTTGTAGCTCGCCGTCTTTAATTACGCGCAACCGACCAGGTTTCTCGGTCACTAACACTTGATCGTTGCTAGCAAAAGCTACTGCCCACGGTGCTTCCAGTCCATCGGCAAATACTTCAACATCTATATTATATTCTAAAGCTTGTAATTGAGAAGGAATGCTATCATTGCTAGCCATTGCGCCTTTTTCCGCTTCCAGCACATAATCTACAATGCTACTAATTTGATCGCTATCCAGCACTTTCTCATAAGCGGGCATTCCTACCTGAGCAATGCCAAATTTGATATTACGCGTAATCTGGCTCTTCCCAGAACCATGTTTCCACTCTCCATCTAAGAAACTAGTGCCATTGCCCCCCTTTAAATCTTCACCGTGGCAGGAAGCGCAGTACTGAGTGTAAAGCGACTGCCCCTCTTGGGCGAATGCTATAGTAGTAAATAAGAAGAAAGCAAAGCTGAATAGTAGGGTTAGGTAGCTCTTAGACATTATAGAAAAGTTAGTAGTTAAGGGTAGCTAATCTACGAAAAGATTAGTGATTTACGAATAGAACCATTAAGAGGCTCAATTGTTGAGCAGCCCCCCATCAGGTATAAAATAAGAACTATTTGAACAGAAAAGCGGAATGCGGCAGATGCCCAGGGTTACTCTTCTTTTTTAAAAATCTGGAATATCTTCCAATCGCGGAAGGTTTTTTTGCCTTTCTCTTTTTGTTTTTTACGCTTGGCTTGGCTTTTTTCTTTCAGGCGTTTGGTCTTTTCTTTGTACTTCGTTCGTTTGGTCTTTTCTCGTTCCTTCAACTTAAAGCGTTTCTGCTTCTCTCGCTCCTTTACCTTAGCCGACTTGGTTCGTTCTTTCTCTCGCTTGTTTTTCCGCCGAATGCGGGCTTTCTTTCGCTGGCTCTTTCCTTCTTTACCCAATACGTAGCGCACCGAGATGGCGGTAGAATATTCTAAGCGTTGCTGCTGCTCAGACACAAAATTATACGCCGGTTTCACATCAGCCGAAACTAGCAAGCGAAGTAGAGGAATCTTTAGCTCCGCTCCCATAATTACATCGGCACCAACCACTGCCCCAAAATCATCTATCCCACCGATGTGGCCACCGCCACCTACGTAAAAATTCAGTCCTTTCCCTACAATCGGAAAGTGATTTTCTACCAATAGTGTGCTACGTATCTCACTATCGTTGCCCGTTAGCATTCCCTCCAGGGCAATAGTGCGGAACACTCGCTGCTTCACCGTAATGCCTAACTGATCGCCATCTACCCGCAGGCCAGCTGCGGTACTGTACTTCTGAGCGCACCCATTTGAACTAACTAGACAGCTAATTACTAATACTACTATACCCAGCTTATGCATGGTCCTACAACGAAGCTGCATCAGGTATAGTCTATTCCCATCGGAATGTGTAAGTTTAACCAAAAATTCGTGATTTTGTAGTATTGTATTTAACTGCCTTCATTTGAACCTAAATATCCTACGGATAATTCCGCTTACGCCCCAATGATCAATAGGAACTCGCCCATGAAGTTACTATTTGATACGTTGCCCCAGATAGGCAGCGTAGCTTGGATTGGTATTCGTCCGGAACGCCGAGTACCATTACAAGTTGTTAATCAGGTGGTGGCAAAAGAAGGTTCCGGATTAGAGGGTGATCATTTTGCTGGCAAAGTTCAAAGCAAGCGGCAAGTTACCTTAATTAACGCTGAACATATTCAGGCGGTAGCTTCCCTGTTGCATTGTAGTGCGATTGACCCCAATCTGCTTCGCCGAAATATTGTAGTGCAGGGAATTAATTTATTGGCGCTGAAGGAAAAACAGTTTCAGGTGGGAGAAGCAGTACTAGAGATGAGTGGGCTGTGCCACCCCTGTTCGCGAATGGAGAAAAGTTTAGGTGCCGGAGGTTACAACGCTATGCGCGGTCACGGCGGAATTACCGCGCGAGTGATAAAAGAAGGAGTGATTCGGTTGGGAGATGAAGTGAAAATTGTGTAGAATTTTGGTGTCATTGTGCTATGGTGTCAATGTTTTGAAGTATTTAACTTGCTCAATAGGCAATATCATCTTTAGCAATCCAAAATGTGTTATACTACGCACTTTAACACCGTAACACTTGAACACTATAACACACTAATCTATGGAAAATACGCAAGAAGACGGTTTACAAATGACCCTTGGCCCCTGGCTGCTGTGGGGAATGGGGGTGGGACTGGTCATCTCGGGAATGTACTTTGGTTGGAACCTGGGGCTGGCGGAAGGTGGAACGTTAGGGTTGGCTATTGCCACGGGCTTTATTATGCTCATGTACATAACCTTCACGTTTAGCTATACCGAACTAGCCTGCGCCATCCCGAAGGCGGGTGGTGCTTTTGATTATGCTAACCGGGCATTGGGAAAGCGAATGGGCTTTGTGGGGGGGATGGCGCAGATCGTGGAGTTTGTATTCGCCCCTCCGGCCATTGCCGCCGCTATTGGAGCGTATTTTAATCTGTACTTTCCTGGGGTACCTACGCTAGGAATTGCTATTGGGGCCTACTTTCTATTTACCCTACTGAATGTATTAGGAGTCCGGCTAGCCACTACTTTTGAACTGGTAATCACAATTCTGGCGGTGATTGAACTGCTGATCTTTGCGGGCGTTACCCTACCCCATTTTGAAGCGAAAAACTTAACAATCAACGCTTTTCCCAACGGTATTTCGGGGGCGTTTGCGGCAATTCCGTTTGCTATTTGGTTCTTTTTAGCCATTGAGGGTGTCGCCAATTTGGCGGAGGAAACGGTAAATCCGCAGCGGAATGTATTACTTGGTTTTGGGTCGGCCATTTTCACGTTGGTGATGCTCTGTATCATCACCTTCTTATCGTCGGTAGGAGTAAACGGTTGGGAAGCAGTAGTTTATCCGCCCAATAGTACTGAGGCATCCGATTCACCTTTGCCATTGGCTTTGTCGTATGTAGTGGGAGATAATAACTTTCTGTATCACTTGCTAATTACGGTTGGTCTATTGGGGCTGATTGCTTCCTTTCACGGAATTATTCTGGCTGCGGGGCGAGCTACTTTTGAGTTTGGCCGAATGCGCTACGTTTCGTCGCTGCTGGGCAAGGTTCATCCGAAATTTAAAACTCCGGCCTACGCTCTAATCGTGAATATGGCCGTAGGGATTATCGCGTTACTCACTGGAAAAACGGGGGAGATTATTACTATTGCTTGCTTTGGAGCTATTTCGCTGTACATTATTTCTATGGTGAGCCTCTTTGTGCTGCGAAAGAATGAGCCTGAATTGGAGCGCCCGTTCCGAGTGCCCTTCTATCCGGCTTTTCCGGCTATTGCCCTGACGATTGCTACGGTAGCATTGGTTGCCATGACTATCTATAACCCGGTAATTGCCCTTATTTACTTCGGAATTATGATAACTGCGTACGCTTATTTTCATTTCTTTGTTAATAAAGCGCAAATAGCTAAAACGAAAGCCTAGCGATGAACATACTTTTTATTGGAGCACACCCTGATGATTGTGAAGTATACGGAGGAGGGACCGCCGCCTTGTTTTCCCAAATGGGACATAAGGTCAAGTTTATTTCCACTACTAACGGGAACGCTGGTCACCACCAACTGATGGGTAATGCGCTAATTGATCGGCGCAGTGCCGAAACCGTGGCCGCCGCGCGAATTCTAGGTGTTGCTTATGAAGTGCTCAATAATGACGATGGACAATTAGAGCCTACGTTTGTGAACCGAAGCGAAATAATCCGTAAAATCCGAGAGTGGAACGCTGATATAGTTGTTACCCACCGCCCCAATGATTACCATCCCGACCATCGCTACACTAGTATATTGGTGCAAGATGCGGCTTACTTGGTAATGGTACCCAACTTGGCGATGGAAGTGCCGCCGCTTCAGAACAATCCTGCTTTCTTCTACTTCGCTGACCGTTTCCAGAAGCCGTATCCTTTTTCGCCCGACGTAGCGGTAGACATCAGCAAAACCTACGACGCTAAAATACAGGCACTACACGCCCACACCTCCCAATTCTACGAATGGCTCCCCTGGATTAGCGGAAAATCTGACGAAGTACCCGAATCGGAAGAAGAAAGAATCAGTTGGCTGAAGCAACAGTGGCCTAATCTTCCTGACAAAAAAACAGTAGAGTCACTGAAGAAATGGTACGGACCCGAGCGGACTAGGAAAGTGGAGCAAGCTGAGGGCTTTGAACTTTGCGAATATGGTCATCAACCCAATGAAGGAGAGATAAGACAGTTATTTCCAATGTTAAAATGATAGTCATTGGCTTAAATCTGGTCGAGGTTGAACAGGGAAAAGTTACTACGTAAACATCTTCTACTTACCGCCGAGAAAATTGATTCTTCACTTCAATGATCTGACTCATAATAGATAAAGCAATCTCTCTAGCTGACTGGGCATTGATAGACACTCCAATAGGTGCGTGAATTCGATCAATTAGTGACTGTTCAACTCCTTTTTCTAGCAAACGGTTGATACGTTTGGTGTGAGTCTTTCTACTGCCTAGTGCCCCGATATAACCTACTTCCGAAGGCAGTAAAATCTCCAACGCATTATCATCGATCTTAGGATCATGGGAGAGAATCGCACAGAAGGTGTAAGCATCTAATGGGAACTGGTTCAGTACTTCGGAAGGGTAGTGCTGAAGTAACTGGCTGGGTGGATTAATGAAGATAGTGTTCTCGGTAAAGTAACCCCGTGGATCAATCACCACCGTTTCAAAACCGAACTGATTGCCCAGTGCTACCAGATCTACCGTAATGTGCGCTGCCCCAATAATTAATAGCAAACTCTTGCGGGGAAAGAGCTGAATGAAGTAGTCTTTGTTATTGTGAGTAACTGTTTTGTGAATACGTTTAGCGTACGCATCTTTTGCCTCCGCTAACACCTCTTCAGGCAGTTTATTGCCCCAGGTCTGTCCATCTTCCTCCAACAAAACATTCGTGCTATTGCCGTCCGCCAGCGAAGAGATCAAAGTGGAAGCTTTGTTTTTTTTAATGTTAGCGAGCAACTGGCTCCATACGCTACCCCTCGAGAAGTTAGCTGGCTGAAGAAATACTTGAATACTTCCACCGCAGGAAAGTCCTACCGACCAGGCCTCTTCGTTGCTTACTCCGTAGTCCAGCTTTACTGGCGTATTCTCTGCTAATACTCGTTTAGCTTGTTTCACTACAGCACCTTCTACACAGCCCCCACTGACTGATCCAGCCATTTTTCCTTCTTGACTTACAAGCATTACTGAACCTACGGGGCGGGGGGACGATCCCCAGGTTTTTACCACTCGAGCAATAGCTATTGATTGATCTTTCTGCAACCATTCTCGCAAAATATTGAGATATTCATCCATAATTACAGTAGTTTATTTATATTGGTTTTGCTTTGTTTGAATATTGCTAGCTTGGTCGTAGTTATCTTCTATAGTTAAAAAGTGAAAGAAACAAGGCGCGCCATACTAACTGAGGCAGCCCTACTATTCTTCGCCGTCTGATTCAATAGTAATTTCTTTTCCGATGTTTTACTAATTCAAACTAGTGTAAAAAAACAAAAACTGCTATGGCAAAAGTGAAATTTACGGCAGCACTTACTCGCTTCTTTCCTGGCTTGAAAGAAATCAATGTAGCAGGAGGCACGGTGCAGGAGGTACTGGTGCAAGTGAGTTCCGAAATGCCAGGCATCACTAACTATCTACTGGAAGAAGACGGAAGCCTACGGAAACACGTGAATATCTTTATAAAGAATGAACTAATTAAAGATCGTAATACGCTGTCGGATGAAGTTCACAGTCAGGATGAAATGTTAATTTATCAGGCACTATCGGGCGGTTAAATGGAGACAGTGCTGGCTGGAACTGCCAAAGGACTAATAGTATACACCACGACTACAAACGGCCTTCAGTTGGAGGCTATCCATTTCACTGGTTTTGCGGTGAACATGGTATACGTAGACGAGCGGGCGGGACGTTGGTGGGCGGGAGTAGCCCATAAGCATTGGGGCCAGAAGCTACATTATTCCGACGATCAGGGGGTTAGTTGGCCCGAGACTGAAGTGCCTGCCTTTTCGGGAGCGGAACTACCGAACGGAAATCAGGCGAAACTTCGGCAGATATGGTGTATGCAACGCGGGGGGCACGATCAGGCCAATGTATTATGGCTGGGCACTGATCCCGGTGGGCTTTTTCGTTCTAATGATGGCGGCCAGACCTTTAGTTTAGTAAAGAGCCTGTGGAACCACCCAAGTCGGAAGAGCGAAATGCAGTGGTTCGGGGCAGGCAGTAATTATCCGTTTATCCACTCTATTGTGGTAGACCCAGAAGATAGCCAGCACATCTACGTTGCGGTGAGTTGCGCCGGAGTATTTGAGTCGGTAGATGATGGCGAGTCGTGGCATCCCCGTAATCAGGGGCTGGTAGCAGCTTATTTGCCCAACCCTCACGTGGAAGTGGGGCATGATCCGCACCACCTAGTAATGGCTAAGAGCAACCCCCGAGTACTTTGGCAGCAAAACCACTGCGGAGTATTTTACTCAGATGATGGCGGAGGGCGCTGGCAGGATGTATCAGTAGTCGATGGTATTCCACACTATGGCTTTGCGTTAGTAGTAGACGAAAAAGATGCAGGAAAAGCCTGGGTAATTCCGGTAGAGAGCGACGAGCAGCGGGTAGCTCCCAGTTTACAGCTGAACGTATACGAAACGGATGATTTTGGAAAAAGCTGGCACACTCAAAGCAAAGGGTTGCCTCAAGAATCAGTGTTTGATATTGTGCTACGGCAGGCATTCGCGAAGAAAGAAGAGCTAATGGTATTTGGTACTACCAATGGTAATTTATATTACTCTTACCAGAAGGAGATTTATTGGAATCAGGTAGCGGCCCATCTTACTAAAGTTAATACATTACTAATCGTTTAATGTTATCTTCAATGAACCTCAATCAGGTTACCATACCTTCGTTAGATTTAAGTCAGTCAGTACCTTTTTATCAAAAGTTAGGACTGCGGCTGATCGTAGACGCACCTCCGCACTACGCTCGCTTCGAGTGCCCCGAGGGTGATGCTACTTTTTCCATTCATCAGGTTGAAAAGCTTCCCGAAGGTGATGGTATCTACGTGTACTTTGAGTGTGAAGACCTGGACGAGCGAGTAGCTCAACTTCGTAAGAAAGGTATTAAGTTTGATGAACTGCCCGTTGATCAACGCTGGCTATGGCGGGAAGCGCGATTAAAAGACCCGGATAACAATCAAGTTATTTTGTTCTACGGCGGCACAAACCGCAAGAACCCTCCTTGGCGAGTAGGTGAGTGATAGCTTAAAATCTTGCGAGCGCAAATCTGCTTTTAACAGAATAGTTTTGATCTTATGCAGTGCTTTTTCACTGATTTCTAATAATACTACTCTCTAGCAACGATTAATCTTACCGGAGGCTTTAAGTAGTCAATTATAAAGTATTTTCCTCAAAAAATGCGAAATAGTAGTTTTTAGTATTCTTACTGATCGTAAAGAAAAACAGTTTTTGGAATGCTATATAAAGAGTTAATTTTGAGAATGGTTGATAGGGTTAGGAAATCACTATCACCGCTATCTGATTATTGAAATAAATTTATCGCTCTATCCAACAATTATTACATCGAGCATATAAGTGATGCAAAACCTAAATAATATTCCATTTAACAAAATATTTATATTTTAATATGTTTATTTAATAAATACTACCAATCGCATCCGGTTATTACAATAACTTTTCGGTAAAGCTTGTCATAATTATTACTTAACCCCCTGTATTTCAAATTTGTACTACCAATACAAAACTATTAATAGTAGCAAATTTTACGTAATATTGTTTGCATCAAATTAAAATACGGTTTAGCAATTACTAATACTTACGATGGCGAAACTTAAAAATATTATTAAGCAACTATCCGACTCTGATTATACATCTATTCATGAGTCGTTAATAGAGAACAGTGCGGAGAAGTCAGCATACTTGCTAAAAGCGATGCGTGAACGTTCCTTATCCGATAATAAAATTATGGATGAACTGGGCGTAAATACTAATGCTTACTATACATTACGTTCTCGCCTGAATCAGAAAATCGAGGAATATTTGCTACAGCAGATGGAAAACCCTCGTACTGATTTAATTAAAAAGGTAGCTAATATTAATGAAGTAATCTTTACGAAGAAACGCGCCATTGCTATTGCTACCTTGAAAAAGATTGAGAAGGAACTGCTAGACTACGATTTGCCTAGTGAACTTACTACGATATACAAGACCCTTCGTAAGTTACATATTAATACTCCCGATCACTTTACGTATTCACAGTCGTATAACAAGCACGTGGCGTACACTCTTGCGGTAGATAAAGCCGAAGAGTTACTGTGTCAGTATTTTAAAAAATACGGTGACTACACCATGTCGCGCGACGAGACTACCCAGCTTGAGCTTTCACTTCTAACGGATGAAATGAATAATCTGTGTAGTCTATACGAATCGCACCGATTGTATATATACCAGAGTTGTCTGAATATCTTCCACCGGTTGTTCGTAGAGGGCGAGTCTTACGATAACAACACGCACGAACCCATTGAGGATATTCTGGATAAAATGCAGGAGATTCTGAGCAATTACTACTTGGATTCTATTTATCATCATTTACAGCTAGTATACGAACTACTTCGTTTAGAGTATTACAATCATTACAAAGTATACCGCAAAGCGGAAGATTTCTACGAAGAGGTGAACGACGCGGTAGATACGCTGCTTACCAACTATAGTTTGCATACGTATCCAACGCAGTACCTGATTTCTAAAATTGAGCGGGCACGACGGATGGGCAATGAGGAAACTTTGTACGAGGAGAATAAAATGCTTTTCCACGATTACGAAGGCGACCTGGATGATGTGCCGAAGTACGTAACCTATATTATGTACCGAGCATTATCTTGCTACTATGCGGGTGAGTATAATGAGTCGGCCCGGTGGATTAACAACCTACTAAATGAGCTTAGTCTCAAAAAGTATCCGTACGCTCAACTGGAGGTAAAAGCGGTATTAGCTCTCCAGTACTGTCTAATGAATGATTATGATCTCTTTAATCAATTAACCAACAGCATTCAACGTCAGATACGACTGTTAGGTAAAGATAATTGCGATTCTATCGTCATTTTCACCAAGATATTGAAAATTTCGGTCTCTGATGTGAAGCGCGATAAGTACAATAAAATACGAGCACTAGCCGAACGTTTCGCTCGCTTTGACATGAAACATTTCGCTCCTACAATGCTCATTAAAATGGACGAGTCGTTTATCAACAAGCTCTGCTAAAAATTATACTCTTCATACGCAAAACCAAGGTCAGGAACATCGTTTCTGGCCTTGTTTGCTTTAGCTATACCACGCTCAGTTTCGTTATGAATATCTTCACAGAAGAAGATCTATCGGTTTGTTGTTAGGTATTCATACTGATTGAGGCAAATGTTTTTCCACCGGTACGTGCGGTAGATTAAAGGCGTTAGCTACACTTTGATAGACTACTTCACCCCGCACAACGTTAAGGCCGAGTTTAAGTGGGTTAGATTGCTGACAAGCCTGCTCCCAACCATGTTTAGCCAATTGAAGCGTATAAGGCAGCGTTGCGTTGGTTAAGGCTAAAGTAGAAGTGTAGGGTACGGCTCCCGGCATATTGGCTACGCAATAGTGTAGCACATTATCAATCACATACGTTGGATTTTCGTGCGTGGTGGGTTCACAGGTTTCAATGCAACCTCCTTGGTCAACGGCCACGTCTACTAACACAGTGCCTGGTTTCATCTCGCGGAGCATATCCCGAGAAATTAGCTTGGGTGCTTTCGCCCCCGGAATAAGCACCGCACCCACGATCAGATCGTGAGAACTAATAAGCGAGCGGATGTTGTACTCGCTTGACATAAATGTATTAACATTAGCCGGGAGCACATCATCCAGATAACGCAGGCGGTTTAGGTTAATGTCCATGATAGTAACATCGGCCCCCAAGCCGGCCGCCATTTTGGCCGCATTGGTCCCCACGATTCCCCCACCCAAAATCAGTACCTTCGCCGGACGTACGCCGGGTACTCCGCCCAACAGAATGCCCCGTCCCTGCATAGGTTTTTCCAGATACTTAGCTCCCTCCTGAATCGACATGCGTCCGGCCACCTCCGACATAGGAACCAGCAGTGGTAGGCTGCGGTCGGGTAGTTCCACGGTTTCGTAAGCCAAGCAAATAGCACCGCTTTTCATCATGGCTTGCGTAAGGGCTTCGCTGGAGGCAAAGTGAAAGTAGGTAAATAGCAGTTGATCCTTGCGTACCAGACCGTATTCCTGAGCGATGGGTTCTTTTACTTTAACGATCATTTCGGCTGCTTCGTACACCGCCTCAATGGTAGGAAGGATCTCGGCTCCCGCTTCTTGGTATTCTATATCAGTAAAACCGCTACCCTCCCCAGCATTTTGCTGAACGTATACGGTATGGCCTACTTTACTAAGTTCTTTAGCTCCAGAGGGGGTGAGGGCTACTCGATTTTCGTTGTTCTTTATTTCCTGGGGTACTCCAATAATCATAGAAATGCGGGTTAATGTCGGTAGTGAAATTAGGCTACAAATATACATCATCCGGCAGATTTTGTTTCAACTAGCGAATACAAAAAAAGCCCATTCCCAGAATGAGCTTCTACCGTTCTTATTTTACCTAACTATTACTCTTCCACAATCACCCCGTCGGCCACAAACGAAAGTTGGGTTTTCGGCTCGGTAATATTACTGATTTCTTCTTTTGGCTTCCCAGCATCTTCGGCTAAGTGGCGTTGATCGTCTACCGATACGGTTTCTACTAAAGCTTCGCCCTCTATCACTACGCTTTGTCCGGTAATGTCTTTAGGTACAAAGAAACCGTAGTCTTTGAAGCGTACCATCATCTCCTGGTTGTTGCCGACGTTTACGGTCATCCAGCAGCCTTTGGCCTGGCACACTCCGGTTACTTCGCCCCGTACTTTCGTTTCTACGCTTTCTTGGCCCTTTACTGTTTCAGGAAGCTCGGTAGCGGTAATTGCGTCCTCTTCGGTAATTTTCTCACCAAAGTACTGTTGGGCCGAAGCTGCTCCGGCGAATAAACAAAATACTAGCGTATAGAATAATGGTTTCATAAGTATAGAAAGCATTTAGTAATTTGACTGAATCTATAACAGAAGCCTGAGTGCTCAAGTTCTCAGCTTAGTTTTTTACTGCGTAGCATCATCAGAAATTATTCCTGACTACCGATGGTAGGTAGTCGTATCCGGCATATCGAAGGGATTGATC
>NZ_JBARYM010000813.1:0-11872 GCF_049647865.1 Tunicatimonas sp.
ACTGCCAGGTCTCTAGGTGGACAGATTGCATTTACCACCTCTGAAGAGCGAGGTACTAGCTTAAGGGTATGTTTGCCTCACCTACTTACAACAAGTATTATTCCAGTAACAGAACTTGCTTTACCGGTATAGTAGCAATTCGAAAGATACGTTTGCAGCGTAAAGAACTACTCGACAGCTTCTCAGTTTAACTAAGCGGGTTATTGTATTTCTGTATTCTTTCAGCATTTCCATCGTCTATTTTCCGGTTTAGAAGGGATTCAATTGAGAATTCGCATTTTACCAAGTTCTCCTTTTATCTTTGGTAAAAGCAATCTCATGGAAAAAGACCTACTACACCGCGCTTATGATCCAGAACAGTTTCGCCAGCAAGGGCATGAACTAGTAGACCGCCTGGCTGACTATCTCGCTCAAATGCAAAGCGAACCCCATTTGGCCGTTTTACCCTGGCAATCACCCGAAGATAAACTTCACTCTTGGCAAGCTGATTTTAATAATTCTTCTCAAACGTCCATTAATCAGTTTTTTGATCGGATACTGATGGAGTCTATTCATATCCATCATCCACGCTACGTGGGGCATCAGGTGGCAGCTCCTGCTCCGGTTGCTGCTTTGGCAGGTTTGCTTTCCGGATTCTTAAACAATGGGATGGCAGTATATGAAATGGGGCCCGCGTCATCTGCCATTGAGCGAATGGTTATGAAGCAGGTAGCAAACAAAGTAGGTTACAGTGATTCAGCGGGCGGAATTATGACCTCAGGGGGGACATTAGCGAACCTGACGGCTCTGCTAACCGCTCGGCAAGTAAAAACCAAGAACGAGGCTTGGGAGAAAGGCGTGAATGAACAACTGGCTATCATGGTTTCTGAAGAAGCGCATTATTGTGTAGATCGGGCAGTGAAGATTATGGGATGGGGCGAGGCTGGTATTGTTCGTATCCCGGTAGACGAGATGTATGGCATGCGTACCGATCTACTGCAACCCTATTTTAAACAAGCCCAGCAGGAAGGAAAAAAGGTGATTGCTGTAGTAGCTTCAGCCTGTTCTACTTCTACCGGATCGTACGATGATCTGGCAGAAACTGCCCACTTTTGCCAACAGCATAATCTGTGGCTGCACGTAGATGGGGCTCACGGAGCTGCCGCGGCCTTCTCCCAGAAATATCGCTCGCTAGTTAAGGGAATATCCCAGGCCGATTCTATTACGTTAGATTTTCATAAAATGCTAATGACCCCAGCTTTGACGACCGGATTGCTGTTTAAAGATGAGAGCCACTCATTTACTACCTTCGCTCAACAAGCGTCTTACTTACTTAGCGAAGAGAAAACAGATTGGTACAATTCCGGTAAGCGGACATTAGAGTGTACTAAGCGAATGATGAGTATTCAGGTCTATGCGTTGCTACGCACCTACGGTTGGCAACTTTGGGATGAAAATGTAACCCATTTGTATGATTTAGCTACGCGATTTGCGGCTGTTGTTCAGCAACGAAGTGATCTCGAGCTGGCGCTCTCTCCTCAAGCGAATATTGTATGTTTTCGTTATGTACCCTCCGGCATTTCAGTCTCTCAGCTCAATGCACTCAATACTCAAATCCGACAACAAATACTTGAAGAGGGGAAGTTCTACATTGTGCAAACTCGGCTAAAAGAAGCGATCTTTCTGCGAGTAACACTAATGAATCCTTTCACTACTGAAGCTGTGTTAAACGATTTATTGGATGATATTGCCCGAAAGGGAGAGGTAATACTTATAGGTAGAACTTAACTTTTTAGCGATTGATGAGTAGCTCGATCTCTTCCGAGCTAAACTGATGCTGCTGAAGATATTCAGCGAGTCCTGATTCTATTGCTACATCTTCCCCCTTAGCTAAGGCTTCAATAGTAGGGCGATACTGCTCTATTGGGTTCAGCACTCGGCTTACGAATTGGATGATTTTCTCGTTCAATACATTCGTTGGTAATGATTGGGCGGGATTGGTGGTATACAGCACGTTATGCGTTTTGCTGTTGAGCATGTAGTAGAGCCCAAAAGTATCCAGACTATCTTTCTCTTGAACGGTAGCTGCCGCAAATGTACCTTTCAAAGGATTGAAGATTTCACCCTTCATTTGGGCGGCAAAATCTGCGTAGCTAGTACTATTGGTTGGGTTGCGGGCCTGAAATACAGCAATGGCACAACCTTTTGCCTCCAATAGTTGAACAATATCGGCGGGGGGAACATCGGTTGTTGCTTCTTGGGCGTGGTTGCCAGCATCGCCTACTAAAATCAAAATATTGGTTTCATTAGGAGCTAGATGGTCTAATTCCAAGGTTCGTTTTAAGCCATAATAGAGGGCTTCCGGCTCGTCCTGATCGTATTTGGATTTGGTATCTAAAGATTGTATCCACGGGACTGGTTCATCTCCAACCATGCTGTTCGTCATATAGAGCCAAACTCCTTCAGCAGCATCTCGGTAGCAGGCTGCCTCAATTTCGGCTTGGTAATTTTGCTCAATACTATTGGCTGCTTGAGCAACAGCGGGCAAATGTTCCTCCATCCCTTCGGTAGCATCTACCAGAAAAGCAATGTTAATCTGCTGCATCTGTTCGGCCAAACTAGCTAATCGCTCCCGGACAGCAGCCATCTCAGCCGGATCTTCTTCTTCGACAGCCGCTATTGGCGCAGTAGGTGCGACTGTTTTTGCACTGGGTACTAGTGAATAAAAGAGGAAAGGAAGTACGACAAAGCAGGCCGACAACACTAAAAATATCGTGAATTTGATGATAGCCGATTTTCTTTCGGCCTGATTGATTGGTTCCATATAGTTGGTTTACCCAATTAGTACATTTGGTACCCCTGGCCCTACAATTACCCCTCCGTGGGCAGTCTGGTCACCCATACGAGCAGCGGGCTTACCACCAATCATAACGGTCATGGAACCCATAATAATAACATCAGGGGCGGGGCTGACACAGGTAGCCTGATCACCTACTCGGGCAGCCGGCCGATTTCCAATGAGCACAGTAGGAGCACCAGGGGGGAGAATAGGTCCACCAACGTGTGGCTTGGGTCCGTCGGACATTGGGCAGGTGTGCATATCACCAATAACAGCGGCAGGTTTACTCATAACTCATTAATTAAATTTTCCAGAAGCTTCCTTTTTTCTTAGTGTCTGCGGGAGGAGTGCTTTCTCGAACAAACACATTATTTTTTTGGCGTTCCGGTTCTTTTGGCTTTCCGATATAATCTAGCTCGCTAAGTTTGGCGAATAGAACTTCCATCAGCGAAGCAAATTTCTCCGATAGATCTAGTAGCGAATACAGTTGAAGGTGATCGTAATCTGACTCCAGCAGCGCGTTTATGGTGTTTTCCAGATTACCAGGCCGCACTTCCGTCCACTCCTGAATATAGTTTAGTAACTCTTCCTTGCCATTGTCGCTCATGCAATCGAGACACACCCGTACAGTACGAGCGAATTTAGTAAATAACTCAAGCATATGAACTGGAGGTAAGTGCATCAGGCGAAGCCGAGCGAAATCAAGATGTCCGGCAATGAAATTTAGCACCTCCTGCGATAGTGTAAAGAGGTTGGCTACCAGTTGCGACTGCTCACTTTTCAGGCGCATCTTAACGATCACCTGCCGAGAATAACCACCCGTCTTCACTAAGGAACCCATTAGCTGATTATAGTACTCCACTATAGTTGGATGAGCTGTAACTCGGCTGCTGGGGGGAATAAACTTATCGGATACTTTTACTTCGTTGCCAATTACTCGCACTTTGGCTAGTATAAGATGATAAGCTCCTAAGTCAGTAAGGTTGATTTGGTGCGATGGTACAATTTGCAATTGATATTTAGGTGCCGTGTACGGATGGCGCAAAGGCTCTTCATCGGGATCAGGGGCACCGATAGGTTGGCGAGAGAAAGGATTGACGGTTACAATAACATCGTAGAGCAATTGGTCTTCATCCTGTACTATATGCTCGGCTTTGATGGGGGCTGATAACTCACGATCAGTAGTAGTATTTATCTCAATGCGAGCCCCTCCCAAAGTAATAGCCCGGCAACGAGTAAGCTGCACATTAAGCTGGCGACTGCTAGCTAAGTTGGCAGTGAGTTCCAGGGAGCTTTGATCAGAAACACCATTAAGCAGTCCGTAGTTGTAAGGAGTAATTTGCAGAGCAGCCACATCGCGCAATGTGTCTAGCATGGCATTCTCCTGCTGAATAAAGTGGTCTTTGTTGACCTTCATTCCGTCACGCCAATTGACTGTATGGTAGTTTATGTAGGGTTGCATTTTCTTGGTTGCTAAATTATTAAATGGCCGATTGTTAATGGTTAATTGTTGTTAATCTGCACCCTGCACCGTTCCACGGCGGCCCTGCACCCTACTGCACCTTTATTTCCGAATTCGTACGGCATTTACTAGATCGTTAGGTTTTAAATCGTTTTCAGCAATAGATGCATCAGGATTAACCACTTTGCTAGGTTTCCACCACTGATGAGTTTCGCAGTAGAATATCCAGGAAAAGGGCGGACGATAAGATTGAATGGGACTATCGACATTGTGCTGGTTGTACTCATCTAGAAAAGAATGAAATAAATCACCTAACTGAGTATCATTAGAGGCAACCACAGCAAATGTGGGCGAATCGGTATGGTTAATTTCCTTTACAAAAGTAAACTGTAGAGGAATGGTATTTTGAAAACTAAGGGTCGGTACTTCCTTCTCCGTTGGAAAAAACCATTTGTAATAATAAGGAGGCGGAATGGCTAGCCACAGTAGAAAACTTTTATGAATGAAGAACGGCAAAAGAAACGCGGTAGCTGCTCCGGCTAAAAAAGAAACAGAGGTATACGTTGCCAGTGTAGTGCATAACAGGCACAATAGTAAAGTCCCTACTGAGTAAATAAATAGCGTAAGTAGTAGCTCCGCCAAGAATAGTTCTTTCTGCACCCAGGCAAATTTTCGGTGTAATAGCCAAGTATGTAGTATTCCGGCAACTAAGCTTAGCCCAAATACCAGCCAGAAGATTAACGATGAAGAAATTTTACCAACAATAGCTAAAACCGCGTATAGCGCAAAGCTACTAATAAAGGCAGCGGCATAAGTAAGCACCTTCCCTAACTGTAGCTCGGGGCGAGCCTGGCTGCTTAGGAAGAAGAGTACACCAGAGATGGTGGCAAGTACAGCAAGTACGATAACAGTAACCATAATTATAATTGCGTAGTGTAACCCAGGTATCCTTCGCCTAGTTCTTCCCCATGAAGTGAAAAGCCTTTTTCTTCTGGCTGAATAATCTCAATTTTTACCGAAATATCCGACTGGCAGGGAAGAAAGTATGCACATAGGCGTAAAAGGGTTTTTCGCTTTTTTCCACCGGAAAGATAGCTCGTAATATACTTCTTTTCAATAGGACCTACAATAAGCAAGTAGTGAGAGTGATAATCCTCGATATAATTTCCAAGAATGCTATCGCGGCCCAACTCAAACTCGCCTAAACTCGGCAGCTCTACTTCATTGGTTTCTCGCGTAATCACTCGGCTGGTTTCTACCCGAACGGGAGTTTCCATGATTAAGCTTAGTAGGTTCGATGTAGTTTCGTAATCTCCAACAACGCGATGCAGCAACGGAATAATGTGCAGCATCATTAAAGTCTGATAGTTGCTTAGTTCTTTAGGTAAGTCCCAAAGGTTGATTAAAGCATTATACTGCCGGCGGTTGAGAGAAGAAAGCATCAACTGACTTTCTTGCCATTCGGCTAGTAGCTGCAAGCGGTAGAATTCCTGCTCTAAGGGTAAGAAAAACTTCCGGGCGGCTTTCTCCTCCTGACGATGAAGTTCCAGTTCTTCTACTGCCGTCTCGGTATCAATTTGGGCATCCTTTTTTAATGTTTGATGAAATAGCCCTTCCGGAAGAGTATCGTACAAACCTTCGCGGTTGATGTCAATAAAATAGTACGGATTCCCTTGCTTACGCTCTCGCTTCTCTACCGAAAATAAGTCGTGAGAATAGGATCGCTGGAATGTGCTCAACGGTCGAACAAAAACATCTTCTATCTTAACCAACTTGTGACGGATCGCATTAGCAATGATTGCTTCGACCTTTAAATCAATATCACTGCCTTTAAGGCTAGTTTCCAGCAGTTGCTGTAAATCCTGATGCCCTTTCTCTTCCCACATAGCTATAATAGAATGATTACTTTTGTCACTGGTTACTAAAAATTGAAGATTGCAAAATTACAAATTGCTCTATGCTAAGCTCCTAGCTTTAGCCCTCTCACTTCGATCTCGGCAGAGAATTGCTTCTAACTTTCGACTTCTTTCTTCTCACTTTCCATTATCCACTATTGACTGCTTATTGTTCATTGCTTAAGATTACCTGAATGGGTAAAACAGTAGACGCTCTCTGATGAATAAATTGCTGCAAATCTCGCTGAGTGCTTTCCAGTTCAGCTTCCAACATTTTAGCCTTGGCAGTAAGCCGAATAGTAATATCAAGGGTGCGTTCT
Source organism: Tunicatimonas sp. (assembly GCF_049647865.1). Classification (NCBI taxonomy): domain Bacteria; kingdom Pseudomonadati; phylum Bacteroidota; class Cytophagia; order Cytophagales; family Catalimonadaceae; genus Tunicatimonas; species Tunicatimonas sp. The sequence goes on from NZ_JBARYM010000813.1 coordinate 6,496, forward strand.
AGTGCTTGATTAGGGCGAGGTAATACTCTAACGCCTTTGCTAAAGGTAACCGAGTCTATCAAATCACCCAATCTAGCGTAGCAAGCTGCTTTCATATCTTCCTCAGTCACCAAACGGTCTCGTGAAAGTAAGGCACTGCGGAATGCATGTATTTTTTCGGTATCACTAGGCTTGTCCCGTCCGCCGTGAGTAGACGTTACTAAGAGTAAATCCTCATTCTGAAAACTACTACTTTTATAGGGTTGAACTTTCTTGCCCGAAGCAATACGGTTAGCCGTAGCTCCTAAAGTGGTCCAGAATTCTACCCAAATATTATTGTCATACTCCGCATTTAAAGCCAGGTAATGGTGCACGTCTGAGTTTTTAGCATTCGCCTTTATCTGCCGATCCAGCCGGGCAATAATCTGTTTAATCGCTTTCACATCCTGAATAACTCGGCTACCGCCCATCGCCTCAAAAGCAGCGTTTTCATCCCGAATTAGGTCGAGCAGATGGTTGGAGAATTCAGTAGCATTACGCTGATCAAAACGGCTGACACCCTCTTCCCGAATAGCGTAGGTATTAGGCTCTAAGGATTTAAACCGCTGGAAAGGAACATTCCGGTAGACTGCCCCCTGGTCAGTAACTACCTTATGCATCGTGAGAAGGTAGTCGGTAGTAGCCAAAGGGATAATATTGAGTAGCTTGCTAACCCGGTAAGGACGATTGCTACGGATTAACCGACGATTGATAACCGGCAGGCAATTAATAGCGCAAATTGTGTTAGATAGTACCTCGGCTGGCATTAGCTGCGGAAAGCGAACCTCTATCCAAGTAATTGTTTTGGGCAGTGCTGTCAGCTCTTCAGCGTTAAAAACCGATGAAAATGCAGTAGGGTAGGGCGAACTACCCACGAACTCAGTTAGTTCGTCAACGATAATAAACGACGTTTGGTAAGATTGTAATGTTTGCTGTTCTAATACTTCGCTAACGTTAGGCAGTTGATCTTGCCACTCGTTAGTTTCAGTGAGATGACGGACTTTTGCCGGAGCGTAGCCCGAGCGAGTACGAATAGGTTGTCCATTTAAAAACCATTGGGTAGAAGGCAACAAACTTCGGTAGTAAGCCGCATCGGGTTGATTCTTCCAGTCAAAATAGAAAGCAAGGTTATCAATGCGGCTAAGCTCAGAAGGAAGTTCTATTCCTATCCATAGCGACTGGGCGGGTAAGGCCGATGCTTTATCGGTAGTACTAAGCAGAACTTCTCGGGGCAAGATACCTGCCGTCTGCACTAGTTTTTGTCCAAAGGCCAAGTAGCACACATCGCCATTGGTTAGCGTGGTGTTTAGTGCCGGGGAGAGAAAGATGTCTTTCTTATCGGGTTTAGCTAGATTATCGGGATTTATTACTTCCTGCGAGGCAATAAACTGATCCTCCGTAGTGATAATCTGCTGTGATTCTACCGGACGCACGTGCAACACAGCGTGAGCGGGTGTGGGTACGGTGAGTGCTTCGGGCAATAATAAACTGGCTAGCTGCTTCAGTACCCGATTGCTGGATTGGTGTAGTTCGCGAGCCGTTTTTTCAAATTGAACGGCACAGGCTCCAAATAAAAGATCTACCAAAGGGTCTAGATCTTCCAGTTCAGTCTCATTGTAGTCCCAAAGCTCAGCGGCTGTTTTTAACAACCGCTGTTTCACCTTATCTCGCTGAAACTGATTTTCCCGATTGAGTTGCATATATAATTGATATCAAGAAGTCAGGCCAAAGATAGTGGACTAAAAAACATATATTCGGTGTGACTGAGTGATTGGTTGGTTTTTTTTACTGTTCCTTGGGCTTGAATAGTAATGCGCTTCCGGTGGCGAATGATTTGTTGAGTTTTCGGATCAAGAGTTTCAGGTTCGTCTACCTTAATAGATACCTGAATTTTTGCTAATCGCCGCTCGTAAGCATTTAGCGATTGTAGCACCAGATCTTCCAGTTCATCCTTCCACTTAGATACGCTCTGGATATTATCAAAATCCTTATCCCATACGTAGCAACCGTAGTTCGTGTCGAAGCGATACTCGTAGTAGTGCGTTTTGATAATCAGGTGAATATGCTGTCGGATGGCATCTTCTAAGCTACAGAGTGCCAAACGCTTCTTCTGCAAAAGATCGGTGAAACTGAGGGGTAATTGATAATATGGGCGCATGGCTAATTAATCTTTACTAATCCGCCTTTTAGGCTGGCCGCAATGCCACCTTCTAACGATAAGTTGGCTCCTCCTTTCACAGTAGCACTGGCTCCCCCTTCAACCGATACATCGGCTCCGCCAGATACAGCTACAGTAGTGCCGCCGTCTATACTCACTTCTGTACCTGCGGTAACTCCCATCGATTGATTGGCGGTGACTGCAATGCTATTGGCGTTCTGTTCAAATTTAGAACCTACATCGGTAGTCATATTGTTGCCTACCGATAGCGAATGATCTTGTCCGGCCGTGATATCAATATTTTCCTGGGCTTCAATCTTAATTGATTTAGCCGAAATATCCAGTTCACCTTTCGTTTTTATCGTGATCTTACCGTCGCCTTCCATTTCCAGACAAACTTCGTTTTTCGGATCATCGTCTTGCTGATGAAAAATCCTAATCTTTTCCTTTCCCCCGTCGTCAATAAGGTGAATCTGGTTTCCTTGGCGGGTTTTGATCACTTTCATTACGTTTCCGTTCTGTGACCAAACCGAAGGGGTAGAATCCTTATTGTACAAGCTACTAAGGACGAACGGCTTTTCCGGATTATTATGCTCAAACCCTACCATCACTTCAGCTTTTATCTCGGGTATAAAGTAAAACCCGTGTTCTTCGCCACCGTAGGCCTGCGAAACCCGAATCCAGGGGGTAGAAGGTTCAGAAGCAGATTGCCAAGGAAAAGCTACTCGTACCCGTCCAAGTTTATTAGGATCGTTGTTATCGATCACAATAGCCGATTGAGATTCGCAAACTGGCTGTTTCACATAAATCGGGGGAGGGGATTCTAGCTCAGCCGGAATTGCCGTAAAGCTATTCTGATAATCGAGCGAACTACCAATATGGTGTGATAAGGAAGTGATGATAAACTCTCCATAATCTTGCTCATTAGCTGCTTCACCGGTAATATTAATAATGGTGCCAACATTTAAAAGAGGGTTATCGCTGGTGCCACTCAACACTACCATACTATTAGCCGAAGCCGTCTTTTGATTTTCGACGAAGCTATCTAGCTCCTGTTGTTCGGCAACAAGCTGAGTGGTAGCTCTGCTAGGCTCTTGGCTAAATAGCTGTTCCGATTGCCTTAGAGCAAATTTGCCGTAGCTATCGAGGTTGTTTATTTGTGAATTAGCACCACTGCTTTCGTATACCGCACTATTTACGTAATCGTAAGAAAATACTTTAAAATTGGCTGGCTGTACTTTAAAGGAGAAGTCCAGATTGAATAAATCTTTAACTAATGGTAGGTTTACCTTTTTGTCTCGAGAAGGTTCGCCAAAAATAAGCTGGGTACCATTATAAAAACACCACTCGCCAAACCGAGCCGCCATACGCTGTAAGAAAGCGTAGTTCGACTCATTATATTGAACTACATACGGTAGGTTATTACGCTCTTTGGTAGAGGTAATTTCAGTTTCTAAGGACTGGGGAATGGCTTCTAACGCACTATCGAAAATATCTAGCAGACTCATTTCTTGGTAAGTACGACACTGTGGATACCCCTCTAACAGAATAGTTGGACTATAGCCTTGCAATTGTATGGTACGCTGTCCATTACTTAATCTACTTAATCGTACTTCGGTTATAATGCCAATAAACTCGTTTTCGGTTTGTTTGCTTCTAAACAAATCGGGAAGGAAGCGGATATGGCACTCCTTTCCGACGTATTTCTTAGACTGTTCCAGAATAGCGCGTCCGGTATCCCGAAATGCGTCGGCGGCTAAAGAAATTTCAAAGGTATGGTGCTGATGTATGTCCTGAGAGATACTCACCCCGGATAAAGGAGCTACTGATTCCCCCGCAATTGTTACGTGTAATTCTACTTGCTGTGCCAAAACGCCACTATTTTAAATTATTTTAATTCTATCTCTAAGCACTAATTAATATTAGTTGGCTTTTGCGTACTTTAAACTAAAAGGGTTTGTAGGATTTTAAGTCATCTCAATGGTTCGGCGCCCTTCATGTAGTAACCAGCCTTTTTCAGTGTTTTGTCTTCGGAAGGGGTCTACTAAGAAGAACGATGAAATATGAGTAGCTATCCAGCGGTCATCCTGAATGTAGTTATCCTCAAAAGTTCGCCCTACTTCTTCTACGTGCCATATCTCATCGCCTTCACGGGCAAGCACACTTGTACTTCGTCGGGCACTATCAAAAGCGGCAGTAGATGCCCCAAAGATAACACCGCCTACGGTGCCTACCGTACCGAGAGGGACAAAAGCGAGACCTAATGCAAATATTAGGGCGGGGTAACTTTCACCCCCTTTTAAACTCTGATTAAGCCGAGCCATAAAGCCCCGGTGAGATGAGCCAAACGTCATTACTCTTTGTACACTTCTCAACCCCTGTAACACGTTAGATACGCCATTGCGAGGCACCTGAACAATACCTTGTCCGCTACGAAACTGAGGACGAATTAAGCGAGTTTGCCCCCCCGAGTACGCCGCAAAGCCGTGAATAATAGAATTTGATACTCGCTGACCGGAGTGTCGTCGCAAACGAGGAAGCTGGGATACATTAAAACTCATATAATCACTCTCCCTATCTGGAATTTAAAGTTTGTCTCTTCCTAAAGTTGCCTACGATGAGTTATAATTAAATCTGATCTCAAGTGAGATTGAATAATGAATCATACTTATGCCTTCACCATTAAGTAGCTCTAGGAAGGATTAACATTTTCTTAGCGACACAATAATAAGGCTTACACCGGCCACTCGTTCTCATAAACGGCTGGCCCGCCGTCGCCCTCTATGGTAATTTCGCGACAGGAAATTACGAAGGTTTCCATCATGTTCTCTCCACCTTGCCAACTGAAGTTTTCTCCGTATTCAACAATGTAGGCATCTTTAAACTTCACAGTCTTGATAGGCTTTTCATCGTCAGTATCATCCATAATTTCAATCTGCCCTTCTTTGGTTTTCCCTTGAGCTAAAGTCATCCAGGTGGGTAAGAACGCACTTTTGGTAGATTCAATCGTCATTTGAAGCGTTCCGCCCCGAACGATGCCGGAAGGCCGGCCGGAGGCATCAATATCGCGGTTAAAGCTATAAGAGAAATCAATCACTCTTATATCCTGTAATTTGTCTAAGTCTAATCTTGCGCGTACTGCCATGATATTATAAGTTTAATGGTTAAAAGAATTTGGCTTGTTTAATTTAAAGTCAGGGC
>NZ_JBARYM010000814.1:0-7836 GCF_049647865.1 Tunicatimonas sp.
GTGGAATTTTGCGGGGCGAGAGAGTGATATTAAAGAAGCGGCCTGGCTACGCCCTTGGGAAGGCGACGCAGGTATTCCCGATATTTTAGCCCAAAACAAAGGGCGTAATCAGTTTTTTATGCTACCCCTGGCCTTAGGGCTAGTTGGTTTATTCTTTCAGTACCGAAGAGATGTAAAAAGCTTCTCCGTAGTAGGAGTACTTTTTCTGCTAACCGGAATTGGGCTGGTAGTGTATCTAAACTCTCCACCGGTGGAACCCCGAGAACGGGATTATATTTACGCCGGATCATTCTACACTTTTGCCATCTGGATTGGCTTCGGGGTAATGGCTCTTAGCCAGTTTATTAGCCAATTCGTGAAAAACCACCGTAACGCCGGCATTATTGCTACGATAGCCTGTTTGACTATTCCGGGAATTATGGCGGCCGAAGGTTGGAACGACCACGATCGATCCGACCGCTTCTTCTCGGTTGATTCAGCCAAAAATTTTCTGGCTTCTTGTGCGCCTAACGCCATCATCTTTACTGGTGGAGATAACGATACCTTCCCACTGTGGTACGCTCAGGAAGTAGAAGGCTTCCGAACTGATGTTCGGGTGATTGTACTGAGCTACTTCAACACCGACTGGTACATTGAGCAGATGACCCGTCCGGCCTACGAATCGGAACCGCTACCGTTCTCGCTAACCAAAGAGCAATACAAACAAGGTGGCCCGAACGATTATTTGCCCGTAGTAGAAAATCCGCAGGTAAAGGGCGCGATTAATCTGGAGCAGTACTTAGGATTAATTAGAAAAAACTCTCCGGCATTGAAGTTGCAAAACGCACGGGCGGATTATAATACAGTACCCTCCAAAACTTTCTACCTGGATGTAGATTTGTACGATACTAGTGAAACTCAGCAAACTGTTGCGGGTAACGATTCCATTCCTCCGGAATTACCGGCCAACTTGCAGGAGATTGTTCCGGTAGAGCTTCGCAATTTAGTAACTAATCGCCTGATGCTAAACGTTAAGGGGCGAGCCTTGGAGAAGAAGGATCTGATGATTCTGGATTTGATCGCGGCCAATAAGTGGGAGCGCCCCATTTACTTTAATAATACATCGATGATGGGTACCAACATTGACTTCAGGCAGAATGTGGTGCAGGAAGGCAATGCGTATCGACTGCTGCCCATCGTCAATCCCGACCCGAATGATGAGATCGCTAATCTGGATGTGATGTACGAAAATATGATGGAAAACTTTCACTGGCGAGAGTTAGATAATCCGGATGTGTACTATAGTGAAGACTATCGGCAGTTTGCGCTAAACCATCGATCTAGTCTTAATAGCTTGGCAAAAGAACTATTAGCGGCCGGGCGTATAGAGGAAGCTAAAAATGTGCTGAACCGTAGTTTGGAGTTAATACCGGATAAAGCTATTCCGTTTGATTATGTAAACGCTCAGTCGGTAGCCCTACTGTACGAGGTGGGCGAGGATGCTAAAGCTACTGAAATCGCTCAAGTGATGGGCGACCGGGCCGATGAAATGCTCACTTATCTGATTGATGAAAATCGTAGCCAAGGTTACGAGCAGCAAAAGCACTTGATCGTGCTAAATACAATTAGTGATGCTTTAAAGAAAGCTGGTCAGACTGAGCTAGCCCAACAGTACGAACAGGCACTAATGGAGCATTATAATCGGATTAATTCGTAAAAACATCTTATCATACGGAGAGTTTCTATATTTTGTGGTTAGTATGAAAGCCTATTTCCGTATTCTCACCAGTATCTTTTTTCTTGGCAGCGTTTTGCCAAGTGCGAGTCAGAGTCTGTCTAAGACCAATGTAAGTCACGCCTATAGTCTGGACGCTCCAATACAGGTGCATTCCCGGGTAGCTCGCAGTAATAGCGATGCAGTTATTTTTCTTGAGCTTACTAAGCAGTCTGACGTAGAAATTTCCTCAGTTCGCTATGAATTGCGAGATAGTTATTCTTCCGAAGCTGCTCTGATTACTCAAACGCTTTCTTCCGATCAATTAATTAAGCAGGAAGGGGATGCTACGTACTATCGGTTCAATGTGCCACTCCAGGAAAATGCTAACTACGTATTTTTGTATCTTACCGTAGTGGTAGCGGGTGCCGAACTGCCGCTGCGCTTTGATGTACCACTAAATACCGACCAGAATTTTCCACTTTCCTCACTGCTGCTCATGCGAGCTTCGGAAGATATTCCAGTGTTTTCTAATTACCTTAGTGAAGGTACTGCCGTTCGTGTTGTTTCCCTGGATAATTCGGATTCAATTGCCTACACGTATTACTACGACCATGATTTCGGCCCTAATCCATCGCCTTTAGGCACTAGTAGCGAAGTACAGCCCAAGTTAACGGTCGATTCGTTGTTGCAGATTTCGCTGAATAGTACTATACGCTTCAAACAAAAAGGGCTGTATTTTGCTCAATTAGATACTACTTCTCTTTCTGGGATTTCGTTTCGGATAGAAGATACGTACTATCCTCGCTTAGTGCGAGCCGAAGCACTGGTTAAACCGATTCGCTACATCAGTACTTCCGAAGAAATTAGCAAAGTTCGAGAAGATGAAACCCCAAAGGTAGCGTTAGATAATTTCTGGATGCGAGCGGCCCGTTCACAAGATCGGGCTAAAGTCATTATTCGTAATTACTATCAACAAGTAGCCAAAGCGAACTATCTGTTTACGACCTATAAAGAAGGCTGGAAAACCGGTATGGGGATGATCTACACGCTCTACGGCAAACCTGATGATGTGTTCCGCGATGATGAGAAGGAGGTCTGGATTTATGCGGCCGATAATACACTAGTAAATACCTCATTTACCTTTATGAAGGTTAAGAATATCTTCACCGATCAGCACTATAATCTTATGCGCGACGAAGCCTTTGAGCGATTTTGGTACCGTAATATTGACCTCTGGAGAAAGGGGCGCAAAGCACTGTGAGTCATCTGAAAACTGATATTGCCTTCGGGACCCGAGCCGTGCAGGAAGCGCTGAATTCCGGTCGAGAAATTGAGCGTATACTGCTTCAAAAAGGTGAGCATAATGACCTTTTCAAAGAAGTAGTTGCCGAAGCTCGACGACAACATATCCCAATTAGCACAGTCCCCATCGAGAAACTAAATAGGGTTACCCGGAAGAACCATCAGGGGATTATCGCTTTTTTATCGTCGGTAGTTTATGCTTCACTCGACAATATTATTGATGAATGTTACCAGCGGGGGCAAGAACCATTGCTAATACTGATGGATCGTATTACCGATGTGCGTAACTTCGGCGCCATTGCCCGAACGGCTGAGTGTTTAGGAGTACACGCGATTGTGATACCCGATAAAGGAAATGCTCGGTTAGGCGGCGATGCTATGAAAGCCTCGGCTGGGGCTTTAAATCACATACCGGTTTGCCGGGAAGGAAATCTGAAGCAAAGTATTAGCTACTTGAAAAGCAGTGGCATTCGGGTAGTTGCCTGTACCGAGAAGGCGGATGATCTGCTTCCTCAACAAGACTTATTAGGTCCGGTAGCTTTGCTACTAGGTTCCGAAGAAGATGGTATTTCCGAAGCTTACCTTAAGCTCGCCGATGCTGCGGTGAAGATTCCGATGAGCGGCCAAATTGCCTCGCTGAATGTATCGGTAGCCGCCGCTATTGGTTTGTACGAAGTGATTCGGCAGCGTAATTCGTAGCATTCAAGTTGAGAGATACTACTCAGAGTAAATCTATATAAGTATGATAATACTATAGCGCTTTTTAGTTAATAATTTGGTAATATCAGAAAGTTAAGCACCAGTCCTAATTCTGTTATATTTACTACTATGAAAACACAACCTATTCTCCTGCTCGCTACTTTTCTCTTATCCTTCAGCTTATACGCCCAAGAGGATTACGTTAGCCCGAACCTACCTAGTAAGTGGCGGCTCCCTTCCGAGCAACCGGATCATATTGTGCTAAACTTTTCAGACGATCCAGCTACTACGATGAGTGCTACTTGGCGAACGGATACCCGTACCAAGCAAGCTTTCGGTGAAGTTGCTATTGCAACCGCCGCCCCTCGCTTCTGGCGAAATGCTAAGCAGGTGGTAGGTACTACCGAAACCATGGATGCTTCTCGGGTGAAAAGTGCCGAGACTAAAGCCAATTATCATTCGGTTACTTTTACGGGACTAACCCCCGATACGCTCTATGCCTACCGGGTAGGTGACGGAGAACACTGGAGTGAATGGATTCAGTTTCGTACTGCAAGTGAAGAACCTGAGCCGTTTTCTTTTCTGTACGTAGGGGATGCTCAAAACAATATTTTAGATTTATGGTCGCGCTTGATTCGGGAAGGATACCGCACGGCACCGGATGCTCGTTTTATTATCCACGCTGGTGATATGGTAAATGATGCCCACAGCGAGTTAGAGTGGCATGAGTGGTTTACCGCTGGGGGCTGGATTCATCGGACACTGCCTAGTTTGCCATTACCTGGCAATCACGAATACGAAGGTTACACTGAATTGGAAGAAGAGCAAGATATTAGCCATATTTCGGTGCAGTGGCATCCGCAATTTACCTTACCTCAGAATGGGCCGGATAGCTTGAAGGAACAGTCCTACTACGTAGATTATCAGGGTACTCGCATTGTTGCGTTGAATACCAACCTGTTGCACGAGCGACAAGCCGAATGGGTCGATCAGGTATTGGCTGAAAATCCGCACCGCTGGTCGGTCGTCACCTTTCATCATCCACTATTTTCAGCGTCGGGCAACCGGGATAATGATGAGCTGAGAGAACTGTGGAAACCTATTTTCGATAAGCATCAGGTTGATATTGTACTACAAGGCCATGATCATAGCTACGCGCGGGGGCGAGTAAATCCGTTAGCCGAAAACGTGCCTGACGGCGTAAATATGCGTGATGTAACTGGCACTGTGTACGTAGTTTCGGTGAGTGGCGGTAAAATGTATGAGGTAAAGGAAAACTGGGATGATTATGAAGCCTCTCGCGATCGAGCAGCCGAAAACACTCAATTATTTCAACTCATTAATATTGACGGTGACACCTTGCGTTACGAAGCCTACACGGCAGTAGGAGAACTTTACGATGCCTTCGAATTGATCAAAAACGAAGAAGGTCCCAACCAATTTGTAGAACTACAAAATGAAGCCATCCCTCCGTTCACCCATGAGAATACAGTTCCGTATCGACTGGAAAAGTCGCAGGGGAATTAGGGAGTAAATTTTAGTGATCGAGTAGAGAGTACAGCTTTACTTTGTGTTGCGATCCTCATTAATAAATAATAAGGCAAAGCTTAAGGAAGTTACTTGCTAGCCGACTGTTTAGCTTGGAGTTCTGCTTCGGTCTTAAACGTTCTGAGGATCGTCTCAACTTCTCTTATTTCGGTCCGCTTATTCTTGCCGGGATAATAGACATAACCCTCAATATAGTAGAAGCGATTAAGCGCCTCGTCTACAAACGCATAGCTAAGGAAGGGGCCACCCATCGTAATATTGCTGAGCTTCCAAAGTCCGCGTGCTTCAATAGCAAACTTACCATCAAAATTGATAGTGTCGTATACAATCGGCTCAATTTCTTGAATGGTCATGTAAGCCGGTGGGTTGTCATCAACAATATATTTCCCTAGTGTGCTTTCTCGAAATTGCATAATTCCTTCGGGTTGGAAAATGTCTTCGGAAGTATATTCTTGGTAGGTAACTATAATGCTTACATCAGGTTCTCCAGCTTGCCCAAGTTGGCGGAGCCAGACAAATTGTTCTATGCTATCTTCTAATGGCACCAAATCGTAATCTTGCGGAATGCGAAGGTAAAAATTGTGATCTTCTAGCAAATCTCGTTCAAGAGCTCGTTGCTCCCCTGATTTATAGAGCGCCTCTAAACTTCGGTTTCGCTCTGTGTCTGAGAAGTGCTGCCGTACTTGCTTGTGATTAACGCTAAGGTTCTCTAATAAAACATCTTCACTCACTCCAAACAGGTATAAGTTTTTCTGCCCCCGAGCAAATACATTACTAATTGGATAACTAAAGAAAGTAGAGTCACTTTCTATTCGGGTTAATGAGTTATCCGTAAAAAAACGGCGCATCCGCTCGCCGGAAGCACTCCGGTTGTCTAGTGTTGTTACGAAGATCATATTTTTAGCACTTCGTAGCACATCATTTAGTTTGAATGGGTTTACGTAGCGCAGATCAAAGTAAGGCTCAGGTTGGGGTAGTCCGGGAACATCTTGCATAAAAATCTCCCGCAATTCATTGCCCAATTCACCCCGCCACGAGGTTGAGTCCATAACCAAAATAATTTCCCCCGCAGCTCCTCGAGCTGAAGGCAAAGAACTTTCATTAGAACTCCCACTTCCTTCGCAAGAGGCTAGACCAGCGGCGATAAGAATGGTAAAGAAAAAAAAGCGTAAATAGGTAAGCAAAATCAAAGGTAAGTTTGGTTAGGATGTACTTCGTTCAATTATACGAAGTAATCCGAATTTTGGTACCCTGATTTTGTAAAAATACAGTTAACGGCCGATGATCAGCTTCTGCCCCGGTTTGATGCTGTTGGAGCGTAAATTATTAAGTTGTTTGATTTTGGAAACTGTCAATCCTTGATACTTACGAGAAATTTCCCAAAGTGAATCGCCGGGTTGCACTAGATGAACTTTGCCATTACCACTAACTGGGGTTCGGGCTGAAGCTACCGCTCTACTCGATGATTTTACGTAGAGGGTCAACCGTTGTCCGGCGTAGATCCGGCTACCGCGAATATTATTCCATCGGCGAACATCGGATAAGCGTACTCCGTGGCGTTCGGCAATCTTACCTAATACATCGCCTCGGCGCACCCGGTAGGTCATCTTTGATCTTCCGTAGGTGGTTCCACTACTTTTTTGCGATTTAGCAATAAACTGCTTTTTAATAGTTTCATTTCCGGCTGAATCTAAAATAGCGGAAGAGTTAGCTGCTAAAAAATCGACCTTGTCAGCAGGAATGCGAAGGGGGTATTTTTTAGCATTTTCGGGTACAGCGGCCCGCCGTAACTCAGGGTTTAGCTTTATTAAATCTTCTTCGCATACATTTAACTGTTCAGCCAAAACTTTAAGGCTAGCGAACTGATTAATCAGTACTGTCTCTGCCTCTACCATGTAATCTGGTATTTCTTCTTGCAAGTTGTGTTCGTCGATGTAGTTGAACGTATAAGCAATTGCAACAAACTGAGGCACGTAAGAACGGGTTTCCCGAGGCAAATAGCGATAGATATTCCAGAAGCTTTTTTTGTACCCTGAACGGCGAATGGCTTTACGAACATTACCAGGTCCGGTATTGTAGGCAGCTAAAGCTAGCTCCCAATCATCAAACATACCGTAAAGTTGCTTTAGATATTTACAAGCTGCCTCAGTAGATTTTTCAGGGTCTTGACGCTCATCAACGTACCAGTCGCGATTAAGCCCAAACATTCGCCCAGTACTCGGCATAAACTGCCATAAACCTACTGCACCCACTCGAGATCGTGCTACCGGTTTTAGGCCAGATTCAACAATTGCCAGATACTTTAAATTTAAAGGAAGATTATGTTTTTTAAGGTACTTTTCGAAGAGAGGAAAATAAACATCCTTACGCCGAATTACCATACGCGTATATTCACGGTCGCGAACGGTAAAGTAGTCTACAAACGATTTTACCCTTTGATTATAAGTAAGCGTAATATCAGTTTCTATACAGGCAATTCGGTCGGCTACCAAATCGTAAGAGGCATCGGGTATGTACTCGTAGTCATACGCTGGTTGATATAGAATAACCGAATCGGCGGGGTCGACTAATGCGGTTGCGTTGCCATACAA
>NZ_JBARYM010000815.1:0-2475 GCF_049647865.1 Tunicatimonas sp.
GGCTAAGTGTGCCGGACGGGTCAAGAGTATCTAGCGCTTCGGCGTGTTGACGCAACAGTTGTTCCGTCCGGTTCAGATAATGCAGAAGAGTATCTAGTTGGGTATGGTACTCAGCACACCAAGCGGCTTGTAATAAAGCAGTTATCTGAGCATCCCAAAGCTGCTGACTCTCTGCCTTATAGGCAATTTCTTTTAGTGCCTTAAGCGCACTATCGGGCTGGCTGTAAAAGTAGTTTTCGTATACCGAGAATATAGCCTCTTCAATAGCTTGGGTTCTGATATCAGTACTATCTTTGGATTGGGCTAAACATAAAAAACACTGCATACTTGCTAGCAAGTATGCAGTGATATAAGCGATAAAGCGACACCTCAAAATGTTATTCCATACTAAGAGGAACATTTTCACTATAAATTTTTTCAGAAATAACTTTTCCCTCAACTTCATAAGTAATCTGAAGAGCTAATATAAGGTTTTCTGCCTCTATTTCTGGGTTTACTACGGTAAAGGTGGCTAATGCTTCTTCATCTTCGTATTCTATTATTGACCCACATTCTTTACCAGCGCAAGCGTATAGCTCTTCATTTTCAGTATAAAGTTGGGCGGTCATCTCTAGAATTCTTCCTTTGGGAACGATTGTATGTAACTCCGGATTAGGAATGCTACAGCCGGCTAATACTGGGCAGGGTTTAGGGCGGGGAAAACGAGGAAAACGGAACATTACTGAGCCAGCTTCTTCGTATTTAGTTGAATGTACTGGAACGCTTTCCTTAAAAATTTCTTCACTGTATCTTTTGCCGCCTACTTCATAAGCTATTCGTACGCGCAACGATAAATTCTTAGATGATACCTGATCGTCTATAACTCCTAAGGAAACTAAGGCACTTCCTTTTCCATAGACAGTACTTCCTCCGAACTCTTTGCTACTTGAAGCATACAACTGCCCATTGTCGGCGTAAAGCTCCAAATCAGCGGCTCGAATGCTACCCCCTTTTACTACCGAAAGAATAAACGCCGGATTAGGTAGGTTACAGCCAGCCAGTACCGGGCAGGGCTTCGGACGGGGAAAGCGAGGTAGGTGGAAGCTTACATGATCGTTAAGTGGAATAGACTGCCCAGTGGTCTCGAGCGGCGAATCGGGAAATTCAGGATTAAACTTTGGTATATCAATCGGCTTCTCGAAGTTACCAGGAAAAGATGGTGCGTCAAAAGCATTGTCTTCCTCCTGGCAAGCACCAAGTAACACAATTAACAAGCAGCAAGAAAGTAGTGAAGTAAGACGTCTCATAGTAGCAAAGTAGAGTTTGGTTATTTAAAGAATAAGTTTGCTCATTTATACCATTAGTTCAACGAAAGTAAACAAATGTCATCAGAATTTTGAAATTATTTTTTGTGTCTGTAAAAACCGAAGTGCTTACGTATCTTTGTCCAACAAAGAATTCGCTTTGAAAACAGTATATGCCACTACCTTTAAGTAACTACCGGGAGCAGATTAATCAACGTTTATCAGACTATACTTTTGGGCAGTCACCTCCTGAGCTCTATGATCCTATTCGCTATATTCTTTCTCTAGGAGGTAAGCGTCTTCGTCCAATGCTGGTACTACTGGCGTACCAACTTTTTCATGACGACGAGCCGGATGATGAGGTGTTGGTTCCGGCAATGGCAGTAGAAGTGTTTCATAACTTCACCTTAATGCACGACGATATTATGGACCAAGCCCCCCTGCGGCGGGGCAAGCCAACAGTGCATACTCAGTGGAATTCAAATGTAGCAATTCTATCCGGCGATGTAATGCTCGTATGTGCTTACGACATGTTTCTGAAAGTTTCGGCTGAATTTCTTCCGGCGGTTCTACGGGCATTCAACCAGTGTGCGGCTGAAGTTTGTGAAGGGCAGCAGTGGGATATGAATTACGAATCAGTGGAGCGAGTGAGCGAAGAAGACTATCTGGCGATGATTCGGCAAAAAACGGCGGTCTTGTTAGGGTTCAGTCTTCAATTAGGAGCCATATTAGCGGGGGCAAGTAAAAAAGACCAGCAACAATTATATGAATTTGGAGAAAAAATTGGGGTAGGATTTCAACTGATGGATGACTGGTTAGATGTATACGCTGACCAAGGAAAATTTGGTAAGCAAGTAGGGGGGGATATAATCGCCAATAAAAAAACATTCTTATTGATTAGAGCATTAGAACAGGCAACGAACGCCGAAGCTGACACGCTAACCCATTGGTTGGAACAAGAAGGCTTTGAAAGTGAACAAAAGGTACAGGCAGTAAAAGAAGTTTATCATACACTCAATATCTCTGAACAGACACGAGATAAAATGAACAACTATTTTAATCAAGGATTTCAAGCATTAGATGCGCTATCGGTTAGCGAAGATCGTAAGTTAGACCTGCGTAACTTTACCGAGCAACTTATGAAACGGGAGAAATAAGCAGTTTGCAATTAAAAATGGACAGTAGATAATGG
>NZ_JBARYM010000816.1:0-5099 GCF_049647865.1 Tunicatimonas sp.
ACAACTATACCGGAGCCGATTTTATGTTCTTTTTGGCGGTACCCGGTTGGTTTATCGGGGCAATTCTATACATCGTTCTGAGCAAATTATTTCAATCGAAAATCGCTATCCCTAAAACTACCACCGCATGAGAAAACTTTTGATCGCCGTATCTTTTCTGGGGCTACTGCTTACGGTTGTTCCCTCCTTTTTAGTCTACCACGAAGTTATTGATTTCACTAATCATAAAACCTTAGCCCTGATCGGAACCTTACTATGGTTGGGAACCGCACCCTTTTGGATGAACAAACAGCAAAATTCTAACGTATGAACCGAGCATTAGATTATAAGACGTACCTCGACAAAATTCACGGTGGTTGGGTTGGCAAATGCGCCGGAGGCATTTTGGGGGCACCTATCGAGGGCTATAAAGCGTTTAATCAGATTGAGTTATCCGAAAAGCTGTTTGAGACCAACTTTCCCAACGATGATTTAGACTTGCAGGTGCTGTGGCTGGATATGGTGAAGCAGAAAGGTCCTTGGGTGCGCGAAAACGACTTTGCCGACCATTGGAAGCAGCACGTTCGCTTTCCCTGGGGCGAGTACGGTGTGGCTTCTCGCAACCTTGCTTTAAACGTTTATCCGCCGGAGTCGGGAACGCATAACAATCATTACTGGTACCGAGGCATGGGTTCGCCCATCCGCAGCGAAATTTGGGGAATGCTGTGTCCGGGAATGCCCGAGCGAGCTGCTTTTTATGCGGAGATAGATTCTAGCCTAGATCACCGCCGTTTTTCTATTGATGCTGAAAAATTCCTGTCGGCTTGCGCGGCTGAAGCTTTCTTCGAGAGTGATTTACGACGCATCTTCCGAACAGCACTGCGTTTGTTTTCCGAAAAAAGTGAATTGCATCAGATGGTAACCACTGTGATGAGCTGGGCGGAGAAATGCAGCTACGAAGTATCGATGGGCAAGATCAAAAGTTTTTACGGCGATGCTGATTTTACGTCGGCCCCAATGAACGTAGCTTTTGCGCTACTAGCGTTGCTAAGATCGGAAGGTAGCTTCGACGGAATTATGGATGCGCTGCATCTGGGACACGATAGCGATTGTGTGGTGGCCACCGCCGGAGCCCTACTGGGAATTGCTAAGGGTTACGAAGCCTCAGACCCCAAATGGAAAGAACTAGTGGGCGACGAACTGCTGGTTAGCCCTGAGATTATTGACATTGATCACGCTAATACTATTAGTGGATTGGCACAACAAACAGCTCAAGCCGGAATCGCCTTTATCCGGCATTTTAATGAAACTCAATTGAGCGATGCCCCCGAGTTCAATTTCTCACCCGCGCCACCCTGCCACGTGAACGTCTACCGCAGTTCGGAAGACGCCTCCGCTCTCATCGTGAAGTACGAGAACCTAACCGATCATTCGCAGTCGGCTCAGTTGGTTGTTCAATCGGATGACTTGACTTTTCCTGAAAATACGCTGGAATTATCAGTAGAAGGTAAAGGAGTAATTGAGCGAACGATAGCTTATCAGATACCCGAAACTACTTTCTCTAAATCTGCTCGAGCGTATTCGGTGGAAGTGCAAGTTGAGGGCGAACGAGTGCAGACGCTGGAGCGGGCGTTGCCTCACTACGGAAGTTGGTTACTGCTGGGACCGTTCATTCAGGATGATCCAAACTTAGCCTCGATGGATGAGGACTATCCTGACCACGGGCTGGCCTCTTTGCCTTCGTTTCAGTATATGAACCAAGATCGGGTGAATACCGATACGGACTTTGTTACGCGGGAAAAAATTCAGGAAATCGCTACGCAGAAAAATTACGATGCTCAGCCCTTCGTGGTGCAAGAGATTCATCCGTCAGGTTTTGTTATTAATCTGGGTGATTACTACTTGGGAAGAGGGGAGCGAACGCTGTACTTATACACTAAGCTACGTAGTGATGAAAATCGGCAGGTTTGGCTAACGATGGGCTGTAGCGTTTACTTCCGAGTGTGGTCTAATGGTGAGTTGGTGCATCATCAGCAAGAGATTCAACGTTGCTGGCCTTACGCCACGCGGAAGCTTCTCTCGTTGCAAGAAGGCAAAAATGATTTGTTGATTCGGATAGATTCTCCGGTAGATGAAATAAATTTGGAAGTGGGCTTTAAAGATTTTGCCGGAAAACACGCCCACCAAAGTTTCTGGAATACTGATCTGGTGCCTTATGTATAGAGTCCTAATTGTTATTGTTCTGCTACTGGTTTCTTCCGTCGGGCAAGCCCAGTCTACTTTTGAAACGACTACCTACCGAGGCGTAAATTGCGGAGTGACTTTGGTGGAAGAAGATGTAAAAGCCCTGGCTGATTTAGGTGGCAACTTAATCCGCCTAAGTTTTCCGTCCAACCCGCTAATGGCTATTGACCCTCCCTACAATTTCAACGAAGCAGCTTTCGCCTATCTAGATAGCGTGCTTCACTGGTCAGACAAATACGGAATAGCCGTGGTAATTGATCCTCACCGCTACCCTGGCACCGAACATCCCTGGACGATGCTCGGCAACGACCCTTTTTGGCAGGATTTTGCTTGGCACGAGCACACTATCCGGCTGTGGGAATATATTGCTCAACGCTACGCGCAGCGCGGTGATGTAATTGCCGGTTACGATCTGCTTAACGAACCAGGAGTGCCCAAGCCTGTAAAAGTTGGCTCACCGGGTGATTTAAACCTGCTTTATGCCAAACTGACGGAAGCTATCCGCCAGTACGACACTCAACATACAATTATTCTGGCTGCTCCCCGTGTGATGAGTGCCGCAGGTAGAGGTTCTTATATTCAGGGAATCCCTACATTGGAACTACCGAATGATGAGCATCTGGCGGTAGAATTTCATATGTACGAACCGCAGTCATTCTCTCATCAGGGAGTTAATGAGCCGAATGCTAATTTGGTAGAATATCCCGGTAAGATTGAGGAAGCGATGTGGAATAAGGAGAAAATCCACGCAGTTTATCAGCCAATTCGGGAGTTTCAGGATCAGCATCCGCAGGTTCCTTTATTTTTGGGAGAGTTTAGCTCTCCGCGCTGGTTGGGTAAAATGGGTAATCAGTACCTGGAAGATATTATTCAGGTCACTGAGCAACATAATATTTCCTGGACCTATCATGCTTTTCGCGAAGCCAGCGTCTGGAATCCCGAGCATTCCAACACCGATGCTGCCGATACGACTCGCCAAGCTACCACTCCCCGCTTGGAGCTACTGACTCGCTTCTTTGATCAGAGCGAAAAGTAATATTAACGCTCGGAGTCACTTCAACTGTACTTGCCTTACCTGATGAAATCCTCCTGCATTCCCTTTTTCTAAGCTGACGCGGCGCGGGGGGAGGGAATAATCAAGCACAATAGATCTATGCTATCAAATCTCTTGAAAATTAGGAGGAATAAAGTAGCTAATGATAGCAAAATCCTACGGGTTATCTAACTGATTCATCACTCCAGCGTAAAGAGCTGCGCCAATAATTCCGGCGTGGTTTCGGGATTCGGCTACTTTTATGGGAATATCTACGGTTAAATAGTCTTTAAATTTATCGTACTTTTTGCTAATACCTCCGCCCAAGATAAAATAGTCGGGGGCCATTACGCGCACTAGGTGGTGGAGGTAATAGTCGAACCGTTTGGCCCACTCTTTCATAGATAAATCTTCTCGCTTCCGAACGGAGTCGGCGGCGTAGCGTTCTACTGGCTCACCGTCTTTGTAAAGAATATGGCCTAGCTCCATATTAGGAATCAGCTGACCATTATAGAATAAGCCGGTACCCAGACCAGTACCAATGGTAATCATCATCACTTTTCCTTTCAAACCTTTGGCGGCACCAAATTCCATTTCAGCTACTCCGGCCAAATCGGCATCATTGCCCAAGTAGAATTTTAGCCCATCACATTGTTTGCTGAATAACTCATCGGCTTGGGTGCCAATCCATTTATCACTAATGTTACCCGCGGTCATCGTCTTTCCGTTGATAATCACCGCCGGAAAGCTGCATCCAACAAATTGTTTCCACTTAAAATGATCTACGATCTCCTCAACTGTTTCAGCAACCGATTTAGGCGTAGCCGGTTTGGGGGTATCAATTCGAAACCTATCGGTAATCAGCTCGCCCTGTTCAGTGTCTACAATCGCGCCCTTTATTCCTGATCCGCCTACATCTAGTCCTAAAATTTCCATGATATACTTTTGCTTGGTCTGTTACAGATTATGAGAGTTGCACAAACGTTAAACCAATGATTTTAAGGTATTGTTTATGACGAATAATTAGGGTTCACTGATATATTGTAATAGAACGCTAGCTGACTTTGGTAGCAGTCTTATCTGGCAACTGAGTATTGATCGTAAGAACCTTCGGTAACCTTTTTTACTGCTTGCAAATATTCAAATCCGTATTTACGGTCAGGTAGTAAATAGCCTCCTTCAATCCATTCATTCCACGAAAAAATAGTGATGAGTTTCGCTTGCTCGGGGTGTTTGTCGCAGTATTCTTTCGCTTCCTGAAGGTAGGCAGCGAAACTTTCCGGTGATTTGTTGTAGCGTACAATATCCTGCTCACCTTTGCCAGGAAAACGAGGCGTATCGTCCCAACCAATGGAAGCATTCGGAAATAGTGGAATTGAAAGTTTGTCCGCCCAGGCATCTCTTCGTGCAATGGCTTTACTTCCCCATTTCAAATAATCTTGCTCCCGCATCCATCCCCAATTATACTGAGTAGCGCTGTTGAAATTCAGTGCCTCTACTGTTTCTATCGTGTTTTGGTTTGGTTGCCCAAAAAGTACTGCCTGAAGATGAAGTCCGGGAAAACCAGCGGCTTTGGTTTGCTCTCTAAAGTAGTTGAGCGCTTCTTGCGCTGCTTCTAATCCGCCGAGCCCTTCCGTTAGATTGGTAAGGCTAAATATGGAAAAGACCGGCATGCCGTCTATTTTAGTGTAGTTAGGTTGACCAAAATACCGTGTGATCACTCTATCAACCACCGCCTTAAAGTTTTCTAGATCTACGGTCCCATGCCAGAGCAGGGTATCTACATCCGGATATTTATGCACATTCCAGTAGTTTTGCTTCACATCGTGGTTAGCCCACATCA
>NZ_JBARYM010000817.1:0-13449 GCF_049647865.1 Tunicatimonas sp.
CTATGGAGCCTCGCTGGGAAGGTTCTGGTATTTGGGAAACTTTCATTCCCAAAATTGAACAGGGAGCAACGTATAAGTACTTTATAGAATCTAGCCACAACGGCTATTCAGTTGAGAAAGGTGATCCGTTTGCTATTCACTGGGAAACTCCCCCCAATACCGCAACCAAAGTGTGGGACGGGACATACGAATGGTCTGATAATGGCTGGATGGAATCACGAAAAGAAAAAGCTTTAGAATCCCAGCCAATGTCGGTGTATGAAATGCACATAGGCTCTTGGAAGCGTAAAGGCGATAACGGTAAAATGTTTTTAACCTACCGTGATCTAGCCGAAGAATTACCGGCTTACTTATCGTGGATGGGATACACTCATGTAGAGTTCTTACCTGTAATGGAGCATCCTTTTTACGGTTCTTGGGGCTATCAGCTCGTTGGCTTTTTTGCCCCTTCTAGCCGCTACGGCACCCCCCAAGACTTTAAGTTTTTAATTGATAAACTCCATCAGTCAGGTATTGGCGTAATTCTGGACTGGGTACCCTCGCATTTCCCCTCTGATCAGCACGGGTTGTCTTACTTCGATGGTACGCATTTATTCGAGCACGAAGACCCACGGCAGGGGTATCATCCTGACTGGAACAGCTACATTTTTAATTACGGACGTAATGAAGTCCGATCTTTTTTGATAAGCAGTGCGCTATATTGGCTCAAAGAATATCATATCGACGGCTTGCGGGTAGATGCCGTTGCTTCTATGCTTTACCTTGACTATTCCCGTAAAGATGGCGAGTGGATTCCTAATCAATACGGCGGACGAGAGAATCTGGAAGCCCTTCAGTTTTTGCGAGAATTTAATGATGCCGTAGATGCTGAATTTCCAGAAGTACAGACCATTGCCGAAGAGTCTACTGCCTGGCCAATGGTATCGCGACCTACTTCCGTTGGTGGATTAGGTTTTGAGATGAAGTGGATGATGGGCTGGATGCACGATACTTTAGAGTATTTCTCTCAAGATCCAGTTTACCGATCATTTCATCAGGGAACAATTACATTCAGTATAATGTACGCATTTACTGAGAACTTCATGCTCCCACTTTCCCACGATGAAGTAGTGCACGGCAAAGGCCCCTTAATTGATAAAATGCCGGGAGATGAATGGCAGAAGTTTGCCAACCTTCGTACCCTCTATACTTATATGTACGCTCATCCGGGTACTAAACTACTATTTATGGGTGGAGAATTTGGTCAAACTCAGGAGTGGCGGCATGACCAGAGTTTGGATTGGCATCTTAACGATTTTACCCAACACGGCTCATTGCAGTGGATGTTTAAGAAACTGAATGAGCTTTACAAATCAGAACCAGCGTTATACGAAAAGCCTTTCGATCATTCTGGTTTTGAGTGGATTGATATTGGAGACTATCAAAATTGTATTGTCAGCTTCATTCGTAAGGGGCACCAGACTCAAAATGATCTTTACATAGTGATGAACCTCACTCCGGTAGTAAGAGAAAGCTACGGAATAGGGATGTCACGCAAGGGGCACTTGAAAGAAATTTTTAATTCTGACCACCCTGACTTCTGGGGTAGCGGCGTTCTAAATGAAGGCAAACTGGAAACAAAACCAGTACCCATGCACGGCCGCAGCCGTTCGGTAAATTTACGACTCCCCCCCTTAGGTACTATTATTCTAAAGTACAATCAATAGTATTGACGATAGTAGGGTCTAACGTAATTGAGTTTTGAGACCTGTACGACGGTAATTAATGATTTGCAGATTAAATATCTGAGTGAACAATCTACTTGGGCTGTTAAGCAGGTTTCTAGTTTCTAACTAATATGTTTTTAGCTTGAAATTTCCTGCTGAAGTAGCCTAAGATTTGATTTTCATAAATTACCACTGCTAAATTTTGATTACTGTTAAAATTAGCGTAAACTTATTTAATGAGTTTATCAGGGTATTAATATGGCAGAGGCCCACCTTCAGCATTTATGGATTCTATTAAAGCAAGGCGATTATCAAGCGTTTGAAGTTATCTATCGCCAGATTTATCCTATTATGTACCGCTATGCCCTCCGCATTATTCCAGGAACCTCATCGGCTGACCAGAGTATTCAAAATGTGTTCGTACGAATTTGGGAAAGTAGAGAACGTTTAAGCGAGGTAGAAAACCCCCAGGCGTATCTGCTATCTTCTTTACGACGCGAACTATTAACCGAAAAAAAGAACGCTTCTAAACTTCTGTATTTTTCAGATAATCTCCCAGTATTCAGCTATTCACCTCAAGATATAAAATTCCAACAAGAAAATGCTCAGCTATGTCAGAAGACCATTGTCGTAGCATTAAATAAGTTGCCAGAAAGACAAAGAGAGGCTATTTATTTAAGATTTTACGAAGGACTTACTCTTCACGAGGTTGCCGATATTATGGAAGTTCGCGGTCAGTCAGCACAAAACTTCATATATCGAGGCTTAATTACGCTTAGAGAAAATGTGACACTTAAAGAAATTATGAATCGCAGATTGACCAGAACATCTTATGTGATCTTGATTATCTTTTTACTGAGCGGGCTATTAAGGTAAATGTCATTATTCCGAAGTTTTTATTTTTGCTAACACTATTATCAAATATGTATTAAATAGATGCCGACTTTAAAGGCTTATTTTAATAGTTGTTGTGTTATGTTAGGAAAATTATAATTAGGATTCTAATCTTTTTTAAAATTGGAGAGTATAAAGTTGAGGTTACCATCTCTATATAGGTAAAACCAGTACTTTATTGAAACCCGACTTCTTAGTACAACGATTAATTAATGATCCTTCTTTTGAGCGATGGGTACGAGATCCAAAGAACAATTATAAGGATGCAATATACTGGCAGCAATGGCTACAGTCTAATCCTCAACATACTGAAGTCGTAGCTGAAGCTCAGGCATTGCTAACTCAAGTTAATTTTCAAAAGCAGGTAGTTCCTCAAAAATTAGTTAGGGATTCTTGGCAGGAGGTAGCCCAACGAATTACCCCTCAGGAAAAACAAACTGCTCAGCCTACACGTTTACCCTGGCGATACGCTGCCTCAATAGCAATAATATTATCTACGGCAGTAGCTGTTTGGTATTGGTCGCAAAGCGAATCAACCGTCTACAAAACAGCTTTTGGCGAAACCCAAACCATTGAACTTGAAGACGGCACGCAAGTGGTATTGAATGGCAACTCTCAACTTAGCATTGCGGCAGATTGGCTTAATAAAAGTCAGCGAGAAGTATTTTTAGAGGGCGAAGCCTACTTTTCTGTTAACCGCCGTACCCAGCACCAGCAGCAAATTCCCTTTAAAGTACACACTACGAATCTTCAGGTGAAGGTTTTAGGTACTCAGTTCAACATCAATAGCCGTAGAGGATTAACCCAAGTGGTGCTAGATGAAGGAAAAGTTGTACTAGACATTCCAGAGAAAGACAACGCTATTATGCAGCCAGGAGAATACGTGATGTACTCATCCGATAACCAACAAATAACCCGCCGTCAGGTAAATCCCGAAATTTATACCTCTTGGCGAAAGCAACAACTAGTATTAGACGATACCCCGGTGAGCCTCATCATTCGGCAGTTGGAAGATACCTACGGGGTAAAGTTTATTCTAAACAATGAGTTGGTTCGCAATCGCCGAATAAGCAGTACAGGAAGCATTTCAACCGAAGATTTAGAAACAGTATTGATGGCTTTGAGTACACTGTTACAAGTTGAAATTGAACAAGAAAATAACTTTATCTACCTATATGAGAATTAATTTTTATACTAACTCCAATGTTTATGTTTACTAACAACCTTCTAAAACTGGTCTTTGTAATCAGCGTATTGGGTTGGGTAAGTTTATCTGAAGTAAAAGCTCAATTAATAGCTTCTACCGAATCAGCCCCTACCTATGGGGAAACTACTCCAACGCAATCGGCCGAGAAAAAACAGTTGACTAATCTGTTGCAAAATTTGCAGGAAATTTACGGTACTTCGTTCATGTACGAAAGGCACTTGCTGGAAGATCAACCGGTTTCAGTTGATATTGATGCTAAGGCGAGCCTAGAAACTAATTTAAAACACATTCTTAGTTCAACAAAACTACGCTTTAAAAAGATTAACAATAGTACCTACGTTATCATAATACCTGATTCAGAAAGAGAAGTGAAGCAGGTAAAAAAGCAGCCTCTCCAGCGAGAGTCCGACGATTCGGGTGTGGTCTTATCTGCTGCTATGTACACTGCACCGAGTAATTCAATAAGCCAGAAAAGTCGGATCATAAATTTCATTGACCGAGAGATAACCGGAACAGTTAGGGATGAAGAAAATGTACCCTTACCCGGAGTCAATGTTGTTGTAAAAAATACGACAATAGGTACAATAACTGGGATTGATGGCAACTATACCCTTTCTGTTCCGGATGATGCCGAAATTCTAGTCTTTTCTTCGGTTGGCTATGCTCAGGAAGAAGTTGGTATTAATGGAAGATCTATTGTTGATCTATCTATGACATCCGACATCACTGAGTTAGGAGAAGTTGTAGTAACCGCATTGGGTATCGAAAAAGACTCCCGAACGTTAGGCTACGCTACCGCAACCGTTGACCCCGAAGAATTTACGGTCAACCGTACTCCTAATGTGATGAATGCTTTGCAAGGTAAAATTGCGGGGGTGAATATCTCTAGCCTAGGTACTGGACCCGGGGGTACTTCCAAAATTCGTATTCGGGGTCAGTCATCAATTTCCGGTCAAAATAATCCACTAATCGTAATTAACGGAGTGCCGATTGATAATACCAACTTTGGTACCAACCCCGGTGGTGGCGACGGTAACGCATTAGGAAACAATGGTAATGGGTTTACTTCGGATGGGGGTGATGGGCTAAATAGTATCAACCCCGATGATATTGAGAACATGACCGTACTGAAAGGAGCAGCGGCGGCTGCGTTGTACGGTTCTCGAGCCAAAGATGGGGTAATTATGATTACCACTAAAAAGGGTAAAGGCACCCAGGGAATTGGGGTTACGTATAATCTCAATTATACCAATGAGCAGCCGCTAGACTTTACGGACTATCAGTATCAATACGGACAAGGGGAAAACGGGGTGCGACCCACCTCCGAAAACCCAACATCGGGACAATGGTCGTTCGGCGAGCGTATACAACCGGGTATGACTCAAATCTTGTTCGATGGTATTGAAGTCCCTTACGTTGCCCAGCGCGATCGCATTGATAAGTTTTTTCGAAACGGCCAAAACGTGACTAATACGGTTTCAATTGCGGCGGGTGGCGAAAATGGTAGCCTGAACCTTTCATTATCTAATTTAAGTAGCCAGGGTATCGTACCAAATAATTCGTTTACACGACGGACGGTAAACTTAGGATTTCAGTACGAATTATCTCAGAGACTAAGTGTAACAGGTGCAGTCAATTACTCGAATGAGTATAATGACAACCCTCCGAACGTTGCCCAGCAAGATAATACCATTCCGGTTGCGCTTTACAATATGGCCAACACCATGCCGCTAGACCTACTGGATGCTAATAAGTACAATGAAAATGGTGATGAATTTGTGTACTCTCGCTTCCGTAATCGTACGAATCCGTACTTTACGTTAGCTGAGCAGTTTCAAGATATTAGCCGGGATCGCGTCTTCGGAAATATTGCCGTGAAATACGATCTGGCGGACTGGATCTACGTGCAAGGGCGAATTGGTCAGGACTACTGGTCTCGTGATCAATCTGGGAATAACTATCCTACCGGTCAGGCTTCCCGACCTACCGCCCCCGACGGCTTTGTTAATGGAACGTTCACGCAGGAGGCACGCCGTTTCCGGGAAATAAATGCTGACTTATTGATTAATGCCTATCGCGAATTTGGCGATATTGGAGTAAACCTAAACCTAGGTGGCAACCAGATGTACCGCCGAAGCGATCGTAATTTTGTGGAAGTAGACGATTTTGTAATTCGTGATCTGTATACCGTACAGAACGGCCGGGTAAAAAATCCGCAGTACAGTTTAGCCGAACGAGGAGTTAATTCCTTGTATGCTTCGGTAGAATTATCGTACAAAGACATCTTATATTTAAACGGTACGTTCCGGAACGATTGGTTTTCTACCTTGTCACCGGAAAACCGCAGTATTTCTTATCCTTCGGTTTCGGCAAGTTACGTGTTTACGGAGTCGTTTAATAACTCGCCGGGTTGGTTAACCTTTGGTAAGCTACGAGCGGCCTACGCGGAAGTAGGTAGCGATACCGATGTGCGACCATACTCTGACGTATTATTTTACGATGTACGACCCAACCTTTTCGCTACTCCAGGAGGAGCAAATCAACCGGTGATTCAGATAAGTGGTAATAATGTTCCCAATCCTGATCTTCGTCCAATGCGCGCTAATGAAGCTGAAATTGGATTGGAACTGCAACTGTTCGATAGCCGCGTGGGATTGGATGTAGCGGTTTACCAAAAGACTACTTCTGACCAAATTGTCAGTGCCCAGGTTTCGGAAGCGTCCGGATTTGATAATACCCTGATCAATAGTGGTCAAAGCCAAACGCGTGGTTTTGAGTTTCTGGTTAATGTAGCTCCAATTGTAACCAATGACTTCCGATGGAATGTATCTTTCAACGGTATGTACAATATTACTGAGGTGCTGAGTCTACTAACCGATGAGACAGGTGAAACAATTACCGTAGGAAACCATGTATTTAACGGATTTTTACAACAGGTAGTAGGTCAAGAGATTGGCCAGTTAGCTGGTTTTGGTTACCGTCGTGATTCACAAGGTCGGCAAATCTTTGGAGGAAATGGCGTAGCCCTACGTACTGAAGATCTAGTGAATTTTGGTTCAGCCCTGCCGAATTGGGTGGGTGGTATCACTAACTCCTTTAACTATAAAGGACTTAACTTCTCATTCCTGATTGACTTTAAGCTGGGCAATATGATGATGTCGGGTACCAATTTTAACGCTACTCGCCACGGTCTGCATATGATGACCTTAGAAGGTCGTGAAAATGGCGTAATTGGCGACGGAGTTAATGAACAAGGTGAAATTAATACGGTGGCAGCTGATCCTCAGACTTATTGGGAAGTGGTTCGTTCGCAGCAGTTGGTTGAGCCAATTGTATACGATGGGGGCTACTGGAAGCTTCGTCAGATTAGCTTAGGCTATGATTTCTCTAAGTTCTTACCGGAAAGCTTTCCAGCCCAGGCAGTTACGCTAAATTTTGTGGCTAATAATGTGTTTATCATCCAAAAATGGGTTCCGAACATTGACCCCGAATCATTTGGGTTCACTTCAGACAATTTGGTCGGCTTAGAGTCTACCGGATTGCCAACTACCCGAGGGCTAGGTTTCAACTTAAATGTCAAATTCTAGAATACACGACTATGAATAAATTATCAATATTTCGTTTTCTGCCGGTATTTCTATTACTGGTGTTCGCCTGCGACGATAACTTCGATGAGCTAAATACCAATGTGGTTGATCCTACCGCGGATGATATAAATCCGGTGTTTCAACTAAACGAAGCAGTCATTAATATGTCATTTCCCAACTCAGTACTGGTGTACGATATGGGAATTGTTCAACAGATAATCACTCCTAATTCGGGGGTGTTGACTGGAGCTAATTTTAATCAGGATAACCGCAACTCAACCGAGCAGATATGGCGCAACTATTATCGAGGCGTTATTCGCCATACTCGGGATATTATCGGAAGAATTAGTGACGATGCATCGCGTAATAACTTGTTGCAAATGACCCGCATCTTACAAGCGCATGCTTTTATGATACTCACAGATTCTTACGGTGATATACCTTACATTAGTGGTGGGAAGGGGAATACTGAGTTGATTTTATATCCTACCTATGATCCTCAATCAGAGGTATATCCAGATATCATAAATGAGCTTACCGAAGCTGCTAGTGCCCTAAATAATTCTGGGGAGGTTGAGTCAGCCGATGTGCTATACGGGGGTGATATTGACCAGTGGCGAAAATATGCGAACTCATTAATCTTAAGAGCAGGGATGCGATTATCTAAAGTTGATCCGAACACGGCTCAGCAAAGGGTGCAGCAGGCTTTTCAAGCGGGAGTGATTACTGAGAACAGTGAGAATATGGTTATCAGACATGATAACAACTATCGCAACGAAACTGGACGAATATTAAATGCTACCGAAGCCAACAATTACTATTTAGCCGGTCCGTTTGTAACCTTTTTACAAGAAACTGACGATCCCCGGTTGCGGTCTATTGCCGTAACTTACGTAGATGCTGCTTCTGGTCCGGGGCAGGTACTTGGCCCCAATGGTAACGGTACTAATGATCCTGATGTTCATATTGGCATGCCGGTAGGTAACAATGATGAGACGGCCCGTCAGGCTGCCGCCGCACTAGGACTTGACAGCTTTTATGAGTTTGCTCAGGCTGACCGAGAGAGGGTAGTTACGCAAACCACTCCCATGTTTATGGTTACCGCCGCTCAGAATCATCTGCTTCTGGCGGAGGCCGCTTCTAGAGGATGGATTACTGCTTCAGCGGAAGAGCTTTTCCACGAGGGTATCCGCTTGCATATGGAAAAAATGGCTGCCTACAATGAGGACTCGGCGGTTCCAGAAGAAGAGATTGAAGCGTTTATCAATAATAATCCACTGTCTGATGCTACTGCTTTAGAGCAAATCAATGAGCAATACTGGATTGCATCGTTCCTCAATGGCCCCGAAGCTTTTGCTAACTTCCGTCGTAGTGGCTTTCCCGATCTAGCTCCTAACCCATTTCCGGGTCAAGATTTAACATCAGAAGAATTCATTCGCCGGTATACCTACCCATCGTCAGAAATAGTGGTGAATACGGAAAATGTAAACGCTGCCATTAGTCGAATGGGTCCGGATGTTCTGGATACCAGAGTTTGGTGGGATGTAGCTCAATAAGCAGTTAGCAAAGAACAATTTGATAATGTAAAATAGTACGTTGCTTAATTCCGAGGTTCGGATTTCGACTTCCGGATCTCGGTTTTCGACAAACCAATTATGAAACAGACCACTATCATCATATTATTATCATTCGTTTGGTTTCCGTTGGCCTACGGTCAAACCGTTTCAGTGGAGCAAATGAAGTTGTACACTCCCGAGTGGGAAGGTGAACGGTTTGCGGACGGTCGTCCGAAGGTGGCGGATGACGTGCTGGAGCGAATGAAGTTAGTCACCCACGAAGAAGCTTGGTCGGTAATGAAAAATGCGGGATTTCGCCACCAGTACGAAGAGGGCTGGTTGTGTATTCACCCCGATAGCACCCTGATTGGCCGGGCGTTTACGGCGATGTTCATGCCGGGCCGACCGGATGTTTACAAATCTCTGTTAGACAAAGGTCACGAAGAGGGAAGAATACGTGGCCAAAATGCCTGGCCTATTGACGAGCTTCAGCCGGGTGATGTGTACGTAGCCGACCAGTTTGGAGCCCACGAAGATGGGCCAACCATTGGTGATAATCTCGCTAATGCTATTTACGCTAACTCGGGAAACGGTATTGTGTACAACGGAGCTATTCGGGACATAGAAGGGCTGGAAGAGCTTGATAAGTTTACTTCATTCGTCCGTAGCTATCACCCCTCGCACCACAATCCCAATCATGACCAGAACACCACGCTGATGGGTATCAACACTCCGATTAATCTGGGGAGCACTATGGTAGTTCCGGGCGATGTAATTCTGGGAAAAAACGGCGGAGTATCGGTGATTCCGGCTCATTTAGCTGAGAAGGTAGCTCAAACCTCTGAGGTGGTTCGTTTACGGGATATGTTTGGGCATATGCGGTTACGCGAAAAAAAGTATACTGCCGGACAAATTGACTCTCGCTGGAGCGACGAAATCGAAACTGATTTCTCTCGCTGGCTCGAAGCCAATCTCGACCAACTTCCGGTACCTAAAGAACAGATACAAGAACTATTGAAAGAACGAACTTGGTAAAAATTAGTACTAAGTGCTACGGTGTTAAAGTGTTATGGTACCCATCTAACCAATACTGACACTTTCAGAGACACCATATCACTTCGCACTTTAATACAATAACACTAAAATTTATGCAACACCCCTACAACCGAAGATCATTTCTTACCAAAGGGCTAGCGGGAGCCGCTGGTTTCAGTCTATTAACAAATTTTGGTAATGACCTATTTGCCGCCGTGCAGAAGCAAAGCCTTTTTTCGGCACCTTCTGATTTACAAATCACCGATATAAAGTGTGCCTACATTCGCAATGGGCACAGTTTGTTCGTGAAGGTTTATAGCAACCAAGATATTGTAGGCCATGGCGAAGCCGTTGATGCCACCCCCGGTACCTACTATCTAGTAAAGATGATGGGCGACCGGATCAGAGGGAAGAATCCGCTCAATGTTCATCGAATTTTTGAAGATGTTCGCCGCCGTGGTTTCTTTGAAGGAGCCCAGGGCGGAATGTATATTTCAGTGCTCACCGCCATTGAATCAGCTTTGTGGGATTTGGCCGGAAAGGCATTGAACGTCCCGGTATACCAACTGCTCGGTGGAAAATTTCGGGACAATATCCGGGTCTACTGTGATACCGCTAGTAGTCGTGAAAAGCCCGAAATAATGGGACAGCGGGCTAAGGAAGTGGTAGACGAACATAATTTTACCGCAGTAAAATTTGATATCGACGATAGCAATGATCCCAACAAATACGATCCGTACAACTGGACAGTAGGAGCGGCCGAACTAGAGCGAATGGTTGACCAAATTACAGCGGTACGAGAATCATTGGGACCTCACGTGGATATATGCGTAGATATGCATGGTCGCTTTGACACAACTTCCGGCAAGCGAGTTGCTAAAGCGATGGAACCTCTGCATCTTATGTGGCTGGAAGAACCTATTCCGGCCGAGAATGCGGAAGCTTATAAGTATATAACCCAATCGACCACCACCCCAATTTGTGCGGGTGAGAACTTGTATTTGGCCTACGGGTTTCGTCCGTTACTAGAAATTGGCGCAGTCGATATTATTATGCCGGATTTACAGAAGGCCGGGGGGCTGGGCGAAGCGCAGCGGATTGCTAATCTGGCTAATGTGTACTACGTACCTTTCGCACCGCATATGGTGGCCTCCTACTTAGGCGCAATGGCTTCGGCTCACGTATGTGCTTCGGTTCCGAACTTCCTGATTCTAGAGTGGCAAATCTATTTTCATACCAATCCTATGTTCAAAGAAATCGTCCACTACGATGGCGAAATGATTGTGGACGGCTATATTCCATTGTCTAATAAGCCAGGAATTGGAGTTGAAATCAATGAAGAAGGTCTAAAGAAATATGCCGATAAAGATATGCCGTTCTTCACCTAAATTAAACCGAAGTTGCAGTTTTAATTTGCTAACCTTAACTTATCGTCTTTCACTACCAATTTTCAATTATTTACTTTGAACTAGCCTTATGCACTACTCTTTCACTTTCTTTTTAATTTTCTGTCTTTCATCGCAAACACTTTTCGGCCAAATCTTAACGCTCAACCGAGACGAAATGGTCAAACTCACCAGCCAATGGGAGGGAGAACGGTACCCCGATGGTCGTCCGAAAGTTTCGGATGAGATTCTTGAGCGAGTCAAGAATATTTCTATTGAAGAAGCCTGGGGAAGTATGCGGGGCAAAGACTACCACAATCAGTTTGAAGGTAATTGGATGATGATCCACGACGATCAGCCGATTGTCGGTCGCGCTCTAACCGCTCAGTATATGCCCACTCGTCCCGACTTGGAAGAAGTCCTTAAAACCGAAGGCGAGGAAGACGGCCGAATCGGTGGAATGAACTCCTGGCCTATCGATGAACTGCAAATGGGCGACGTATACGTGGCGGATGGTTACGGCAAAGTGGTAGACGGAACATTGATTGGCGATAATCTAGGAAATTCTATCTACGCTAAATCAGGCAACGGAGTAGTCTTTGATGGTTCTCTGCGTGATTTGGCCGGACTAGAAGAAATTGATGGCTTCAATGCTTTCGTTCGGGGCTGGGACCCTTCCTTCATTAAAGATATGACGTTAGGCGGCTTAAATACTCCAATTCGCATTGGACGAGCCACCGTTTTACCCGGAGATGTAGTGCTGGCTAAGCGAGAAGGTGTTATCTTCATACCGGCTCATATGATTGAAGAAGTGCTGATTAATGCGGAATTTGTTGCCCTGCGCGACAAGTTTGGTCATCAGCGCTTGCGCGAAGGGACCTACACCCCGGGTGAAATTGATACCCGTTGGACTGATCCTATTAAACAAGATTTTATGACCTGGCTGGATGAAAATCCTGACGAAATACCGATGTCGCGGGAAGAACTGGACACGTATCTAGAAAATAGAACCTGGTAAGAAAAGCAGTTGACAAATGATAAGTGAAAATTGATAACGGCTGAGGGACAAGTGAAAATGAATTCCTCATTCAACCATCAACAAATGACAAGTGACTGAAGACAAATGACCAATGACAATTGAACAATACAACCACCTACTAACTAATTATGGATTCAGAACCAAAAAAACCCAGTAGCAATCGTCGCGATTTTCTTCAAAAAGCCAGCTTAGGAGGATTATCATTAGGCGCTTTTGCCAACAGCTCAATTGATGAGACACTAGAATACAGCACCCAAAAAGTAAATCGCTTTTCAGCTCCCACTGACCTTAAAATTACTGACCTTCGAATTGCTGAAATTAGCGGCGTGGTGTTCCGTACTCCTATTGTGCGAATTTATACCAATCAGGGTATTGTTGGTCATGGTGATGTGCGGGATGGTGCCGCCAAGGAATACGCTTTGTTTCTGAAAAGCCGATTGTTAGGCGAAAATCCCTGCAACGTGGAGCGATTATTTAAGAAGATTCGTCAGTTTGGTCACCATGGCCGACAAGGTGGGGGAGTGTCGGGAGTAGAGATGGCTTTGTGGGATTTAGCCGGAAAAGCCTACAACGTTCCGGTATACCAACTACTCGGCGGAAAATACCGCGATCGAGTGCGAGTTTACTGTGATACTACAGTTTCTAAAGATCCGCAGGAATATGCTAATCGGATGCAAGAGCGAATCGACAACGGCTACACGGCTCTGAAAATGGATATTGGTATTAATCTTATCAAAGATATTCCCGGAGCGCTAGTAAATGCACCCGAAGGAAAGTACGCTCCTTATAAATATGAATCTCGCCAATATAATCAGACCCAACATCCATTTACCCGGGTGCAGATTACTCAAAAGGGTATTGAAAAGCTCACTGAGTTTCTGGATGTAATGCGCTCGCAAATCGGCTACGAAATACCAATGGGAACCGATCATTGGGGGCATTTTGATGTAAACGAGGCAGTAAAAATTGCCCGAGCCGCCGAACCCTACAATCTGGCCTATATTGAAGATATCATTCCCTGGCACTACATGGATCAGTGG
>NZ_JBARYM010000818.1:0-3849 GCF_049647865.1 Tunicatimonas sp.
TTGATAATGGAAACCGGGTCGCCGAGCAATTAACAGTGAAAATGAGCGCGACTCTCAGGGAATCTACCTGCTTAATTTTGAACCACTCATATCAATATAGATTCAGAATTACACATTATTCAAATAATAAAATGTTGATAATCAAATACTTATCAATTTTCCATAATCCACTTTGAATTAGTATAATGATTACGGTAAATGACCTGCGGTACACGAATCCCAAAAATCAAAGTCTCACTTTGAAAGGTATCTCCTTTGCTATTGAGGCCGGAGAGATTTTTGGTTTTCTAGGGCCCAGCGGTAGCGGAAAAAGTACTACTCAAAAAATTCTGTACAAATTATTAGACGGCTACGATGGTCAGGTACAGATACAGGGGCGCAACCTAAGTGAGTGGAGCAAGGACTTTTACCAGCGTATTGGTGTGAGCTTCGAGCTACCCAATCATTATCTGAAGCTGACGGCACTGGAGAACCTACAGTTCTTCGCCAACTTCTACGAAAAGAAACCCGCCGACTTCTACAAATTACTGGATAAAGTAGGGTTGCGAGAAGATGCCGATAAACCAGTTTCGGATTTCTCTAAGGGAATGAAGATGCGGCTGAACTTCATTCGCTCATTTATGCACGACCCGGATATTTTGTTTCTGGATGAACCTACCTCGGGTCTGGACCCGGTGAACGGTAAAATCATCAAAGATATTATCCTGGATTTACGGGCGCAGGGAAAAACAATATTTATTACTACCCACAGCATGTACGATGCCGATGTTCTCTGCGACCGCATTGCCCTAATTATTGACGGCGAGATTAAAGCCCTAGATCGTCCGGCTACGCTAAAGTTGCAGCACGGAAAGCGCAAAGTACGGGTAGAAGCTCAGGAAAACGGAACCGCCTTTGAGTACTCTTTGGATACATTAGGCCAAAACGAAGAGTTTCTAGCGATCCTCCGGGAGAATAATATTAAAACTATCCATTCGGAGGAAGCTACGCTGGAGGATGTGTTTATCAAACTCACCGGACAACGACTAGTATGAAAGCACTAACCAACCTACTCCGCTGGGACTTGCTACTGTTGCACCGTAATCAGCTGATTGTGATTTCATTGGCGCTGGCAGGATTGTACTTGGGGGTATTTTATTTACTGAAAGATCTGGGCAATCTGGAGAAACTGCTGGTGCTGCTGATCTATAACGATCCGGTAGTAACCGGACTGATGTTCATCGGCGCACTGGTATTGTTTGAAAAGGATCAGCATACGCTGGAGGCACTGGCCGTTTCACCGTTGTCTACGGACACTTATCTATGGTCGAAGGCAATTTCGCTAACCCTGGTAGCTTTGGGCACTTCGCTGATGATGGCCTGGGCGGGCTACGGTTGGCAGTTTCAGTACGTTCACTTTGTGACGGGTGTAATTGGAGCTAGCTTATTCTATATTTTTCTGGGTGGCTGGGTGGTAGCACAAACCAATTCGTTCAATCAGTTTCTGGTACGGATGATTCCGCTGCTAATTCTCACCGCTCTACCATTTATCCCTTTCTTCGGGGCTGCTCCTTCGGTCTGGTTTTACCCCATTCCGTCGTACCCCAGCATATTGCTACTGCAAGCCACGTTTGAAGATATATCAGTGATGGAATTAGTTTACGCGTACGGCTACGGTACGCTGGCGGTAGTGGGAAGCTACTATCTGGCCCGAGCTTCGTTCCGCAAACACATCTGGTCATGAAACAACTACT
The DNA here is from genome assembly GCF_049647865.1 of Tunicatimonas sp. Lineage (NCBI taxonomy): Bacteria > Pseudomonadati > Bacteroidota > Cytophagia > Cytophagales > Catalimonadaceae > Tunicatimonas > Tunicatimonas sp. The sequence continues at coordinate 1,734 of NZ_JBARYM010000818.1, forward strand.
GCTCATCAGCCATAATGACTTCCGCATCACTTTCCGTGAACCGCTGCTGAAGGGCTTGCTATTCTTCCCGCTCATTGCGCTAGCGATCGTAAAATTTTTGGTGCCTTACCTCAGCGAGCAGTACCCCATAATTGAACCCTACCACCCAGTTATTCTGATGTGGGCCTGTATGCAGTCGGCTACTATGTTTGGTTTCATCAGCGGCTTTCTGTTTCTGGAAGAAAAGGACGAGAACGTTTTCAGTGCCCTACGAGTAGCCCCCATTTCGGCCGGAACCTTCGTACTCCTGCGCCTAGCTGCCGGGGTAATGATCTCTATCATCGTAAATCTACTGCTGTTAGAATTTGGGGATTTGGTAGCTATCTCATTTGACAAAGCGATTTTACTAGCGGTTCAGTACAGCCTGATTGCTCCGCTACTTGCCCTGATGACGGCTACCTTTGCCCGTAACAAAATGGAGGGCTTGGCCCAGTTCAAAATCTTCAACCTTGTACTCAATCTCCCTATCCTCCGCTATTTTCTGGAATATAATGCTCTGGAAGGCTTCGCCATCATTCCCACCTACTGGTCGTTCCGCAGCGTGGAAGCTGTTGCCTACGGTGGTAACTTTTGGCTGTTTTATCTGGTGGGGTTGGCTGTTTATAGTGCGGTACTATTCGTTCTAGCAAGGGTTTTTGAGCGGAGGGTGTTTTAAAAATATATATATTTTCATTCCAACGTTTTGCCAATACTTATCATCTATTAAGTACAAATTAATCCGTAAATATGAAAAACACCTTTATAAGTATTCTTAGCCTATTATGGTTGATAGGATGCCAGTCAGATTCAGAATCAATCTCCGCTGAGATTGGTCGTACTTTTCAGTTGGAAGTTGGTAAAGAGACCAGAATTACCGGACAGTCCGATAGTTTGAAGATCGTAGTTCAGAGTATTAGTGATGGTCGTTGCCCCCAGGGCGTTGAATGCGTTCGCGCGGGAAATGCTCAGGTGCAGCTAACCATATCAGAAGGTAGTGATGCTCAGATGGTGGACCTATGCATCGGCGACTGCCACTTGGATTTTGACAAATACGCAGGATTTGTTGAGCAGGATACCGCCTCAGTGGCTATGGCAACTCAAACGTACAGCGTAATTTTAAAAGATGTGTTACCTTATCCAGCAATAGGCAAGTCTTCAGATGAGAAAGAGGCCGTATTAGAAGTTAGTCTTCAATAGCTGATCTTATACCGCTCGGTGGGTAACTGCCGGGCGGGTTTATCGAAGTCTTTGTTAATAAAAAGTGTGACCGGAAAAAGTTAACCCTTCAACAAATTTATATTTTTATACTTCAATACGGTGGTGTCTCGCGTAATGAGTTTTAGGTCCTCTACCATTGCCTGAGCAATCATAATTCGATCAAATGGGTCTTGATGAATAGCCGGAAGCTGACCCAGTGCGGTTGTATGTCAGTGGTTAATCGGTAGAGGCTCAAATGACTGTTGCTCTAAAATATTAGGAATATCTCCGGTGAAAGCGAGTTTTCCCGTTGCGCGTTTTACAGAAATTTCCCAACTCACGGCTGCACTTACGTACACAATATTTTTCGGTATCTTCCAAAATAGCGCAAGCTTCGGAAGAAAGCTTTTCTGGTTCACGGAGGCTTCACAAGAAGATATGAGTGTCAAGCAGATAACGCATCAATCCTTTTCAGGAAAGACGGGGCCATCGTTAATCAATCGAGCAATTTCTTCATTTACTTCATCAGAATCCCGATCACCAGTCATCCAGATCTTGTCACTCATATTACCCAAAGGTCGCTTTTTATCAGTTCGGGTAGGCCCCGTAAATTGTGAAGAAAATTCCTTATTCAGTAGCTTATTCAGCTTTTTCAATTGCGGCTCGCCTAATTCGGCTATTTGCTGGTAAACTCGACTTTTTAGTTCAATGGCAGTCATACAGTAATAACAATAAGCGTGGTTCATAATGTAAAGTTCTGCAAGAGCAATTGCAGTTAATAACATTTCACCATTTATCAGACGATTTGCCTAATCTAAATCTACGCTGATTAAGTTGTCATCTGGTACCCGGTCTATTAACTTGTTGTAAGGATCTATGCCTGCTTTGGCAGGTTCCTCCG
>NZ_JBARYM010000819.1:0-10219 GCF_049647865.1 Tunicatimonas sp.
GAATTAAGCGACTTTTTTCTCGCTAATTGGCTCAGTAAAACGTTTTGGTAATTTCTTTTATCATTTCATCGATCTCCTCTCCAGCTAACCGGATTTTTTCAATGTAGTTTCGCTGTTCGTCATTAGAGGCCTGATCTTCCTTTAGCAATTGAGTAAGCCCTAATAATCGACTCAACGGGGCTCGTATTTTATGAGAGTTAAAGAAGGAATATTCAGCAATCTGCCGGTTACGGATAAGCAAACTCTCTTCCGCTAGTACCCGATCCGAAATATCTACCATTCCCCCCACCATTCGGACAATCTGGTTATTCTCGTCCTGAAAAAAACTACCTTTATCGTACACGTAGGCGTACGATCCATCACTACGTAAGAACCGGTATTTATCAAACCAGTTATTGTGTTTTTGCTGAATAAAGTGGTTAATACGATCTACCACTCGTTGCTGATCTTCTGGATGAATATGCTTCTCCCACCATTGGACAGTCGGATCCACTTGATCAGGATTATAGCCGAAAATTCGTTCCATGCCATCGTTCCAGGTTAGGGTATTGTCGATTAGACTCCAATCCCAAATGGCATCATTTGTTGCACGATTGACTATTTTTAACTGTTCTTCACTGGTACGTAGGGCTTGTTCAATCGTTTTCTGTTGGCGCAAATCCCGCACTATGCTCACTAGGCAGTCTTCACCGTTTATAGAAATAATTCGGGCGTTTATTTGTCCATCCGCTAATTCTCCTCCTTTAATACGATATTTAGCCTCCATGAAGCTTGCCCCTTTGTTAGATAAGTCGTGAGTAAGCTTATCGCGTTCTTGGGGAACACACCACAGTCCAATATCTAGCACTGTATTACCAATCAGTTCGTCCCGTTGGTAACCCGTAAGCTGTATAAACCCCTGATTTACTTCCAAAAACAACCCATCCGACATCCTAGTGATACTGATCGCATCTGGGCTAAGGTGAAAAACTTTATGAAATTTCTCTTCTGCTATGCGATAGGTTTCTGTTTCCTTACCATCGTCAGCAATTGGACTGAGCGCTAAGAAGTAAGCTGGTTGATTGTGGGATAAAAATGTATCGATTGATAGTGTAAGAATATTTTTTGGGGAACTTAAGCACGAACACCTAACCAACTTCGGTAGAAGCGATAAGTTACTGATCAGGTTACTCCATTCGAGAGAATCACCTTCTAAGCTAGATAGTTGTAAACTAGTGAATGCTTTGGTATCATTACTTTCAAAATCAAATAGCTGCTGAGCGGCTCGATTAGTAGATTGAACCCTACCCAGCTGATCAAGCTCAACCATAGGTTCGCGACTATGGTAGGCAACTAATTCCAGAAATGTAGTAGGGTGCGACAAAATGATAGGTGATAGTTGGCAGTTTCAATTTACCAAAAAAAATAAAAAAAAGCATTTAATTAAGTAGATTTACTCAGTATTATTATCGTGAAGACGATGAATAAGAAGAGAAAATTAGTTGTTTTTCTCAGTTAGTGTTTCTAAAATGCTTAAGATTACAAACTCTAACCTTCAACTCGTTATTATATGGATAAGAAGCGCATCGTCAAAGACTACGAGCTCTTGCCCGAAGAAATTATTGAGCGGGTAAAAGCTGAATACCCCTACGGATTTGAAGACAATCTAATTACCTTCACCAATCGAGAAGGCAAAAAGGTATCGGCCCTTCCCTTTGAAACGGAAAAAATTTATTATTTAATACGAATGACAGTTTTAGAGGCCCGGCAAATCATTGAAGATGATGACGATTATGATGAGGATGGCACGCTGCGCAGCGATTTTTCTACAGACGATGAATTTGATGAGGAGGATTCAGATGACGACAGCTCATACTGACTTTTTGCATCTATGAAAATAGCTTTTCTTCTATTTGTTAGCCTCTGGATTTGGAATACTGCTTTTACCCAAGCATTATCATCTAGCAAAATACAGTCACTTTCAAAACAGCAACTACCGGGAGCTTGGACCGACCTTCGCGCCCTACTTAGTTTACCAAACGATGCTCATTACCCAAGGGATATTGAACCCAACATAAACTGGCTTGATAGCGCGTTTCAAGATCGAGATTTTCGTACGCAGCGTCTACCTACTAGCGGTGAGATTCCTCTTTTATTAGCCGAACGCCAATTTTCTTCTTCTGGCAAAACGGTTTTAATTTACCTACAAGCCGATGGGCAGCCAGTAGATCCCAGTCGCTGGAATCAGTCTCATCCCTTTACGCCAGTCCTTAAAAGTCAGATGGAAGATGGTAGTTGGCAGAAGGTGGATTGGGAACAGCTAACCCCCGAAGCTAATTACGAAGATTGGCGAGTTTTCGCGCGCTCGGCCTCCGACGCGAAAGGACCAATTATCATGTTTTTGGCGGCATTAGATGCTATGCAGCAAGCTAATTTTACGCCCAACTACAACATCAAAGTAATTATTGACTTTGAGGAAGAGTTGGGTTCTCCCAAGCTACCCGCTGCGGTTGAAGAACATCAGGAAGCACTTGCAGCCGATATGCTCATCATTTACGATGGGCCGCCTCACATTACTAACCAACCTACGTTAAAATTTGGTGCCCGCGGTATTGCCACTATCACGCTGACTGTATATGGCCCCCGGGTGCCTCAACACAGTGGACACTACGGAAACTACGCTCCCAACCCCGGCTTCCGGCTCAGTCATTTACTTGCTTCTATGAAGGATAAGCGAGGCCGGGTTACTATTCCCGGCTTTTACGATGGCATTGAACTGGACGCTAAAACCAGGGAAGTGCTTCGGCAGGTACCTGATGATGAGTTGGCTATTCAGCAGAAGCTTGGGATTGCCGAAGCTGATCAGGTCGGAGCAACCTATCAGGAAGCACTGCAGTACCCCTCACTTAATCTTCGAGGTCTTTCTTCCGGTTGGGTAGCCCAACGGGTGCGTACTATTGTGCCCAGCACCGCTACCGCCGAAATTGACATTCGGTTAGTAATGGAGAGTGACCCCAAACGGCTGGTTCGTTTGGTAAGAGAACACATTGAGCAGCAGGGCTACTACTTAGTCGATAGCTTACCCACTGATAAAGAACGGTCTACTTACGCAAAGATCGCTTTTTTCCGTTCTCAAATTTCTTATCCGGCCTTTCGTACCAATCTGGATAGTGAAGTAGGAAACTGGCTGTCTGCTGCTTTAGCGCATCATTTTGGTGAGCTTCCCATTAAAATTCGTACAACGGGTGGCTCGGTTCCGATTGCGCCTTTTGTTAATACGCTAGGGATACCCGCTGTTATTGTGCCTACGGTTAACCCTGATAATAATCAGCACAGCCCCAACGAAAATATCCGGTTAGGGAATCTAACCCGCGGCATTGAAACGTATCTGGCTATTCTTGCTCAACCTTTACCCTAAGATTGTCGGGGGCCTTACAATCAATTCTAATTGCTTATATCTATCTTAGCTGGAAAAACGATGACTACTGATTTTTCTAACCTTTCTGCTTTATTCCTTAACTGCACGTTAAAGAAGACTCCTGAACTTTCTCACACACAAGGTTTAATTGATATTTCCCGCCAGATTATGGAAAAGCAGGGAGTAAAGGTAGAAACACTTCGCCCGATAGACTACTCGGTTGCTTTTGGTATATATCCCGATATGACCCAACACGGCTGGTCTGAAGATGCCTGGCCGGAGATTAATAATAAAGTGCAAGCTGCTGATATTTTAGTTCTTACGACTCCCATTTGGCTAGGTGAGAAGTCTTCCGTTTGTACGCAGATAGTAGAACGATTATACGCTTTCTCTAGTGTTCTTAATAACAAAGGGCAATACGCCTACTACGGTAAAGTGGCGGGCACACTCATTACTGGTAATGAAGATGGAGCCAAACATTGCGCGATGAACATTCTGTACTCATTACAGCATTTGGGCTATACTATCCCCCCGCAAGCCGATGCCGCCTGGGTGGGCGAAGCGGGTCCGGGCCCCTCCTACCTCGATGAAGGCTCAGGTGGGCCAGAAAATGACTTTACTAATCGTAATACCACTTTTATGACCTGGAATCTGTTGCACCTCGCCCATATGCTTAAGAAATCCGGCGGTATCCCTGCTTACGGCAACCAACGCTCTGAGTGGGACGCTGGCTGCCATCCCGATAGTCCTAACCCTGAATATCGGTAGGGCCCGCTCCTTGTTTTTTACTTCCAGCCACCACCGAGGCTACGGTATAGCTCAATGTTAGCGATGATTATCTGCCGTTTAATATCGGCTAAATCTAACTCGCTTTGGAGGGCATCTTCCTGAGCATTAATTACTTCCAGGTAGTTGGCAAACCCGCTTTGAAATAGCAGCGAGGCATCTTGAACTCCCTTAGTGGTTACAGTTATACGGCGTAGAGCAATACTGTATTCTTCCCTTAGTTTCTCGATAGTGACTAAAGCATCGGAGACCTCTCTGACCGCTAGAACAACGTTGTCTCTGAAATCCAGTTCAGCTAACTGACGTTCGGCCACGGCAATATTATAATTGGCTTTCAGCCGCTTATTTTGAAAAATGGGCTGAAATATGGCTCCATTAAACAAAGCAAAACCCGATCCCATCGGGTTTAAAAAGCTTTCAAATATAAAAGAGTTTAAACCGGTGCTGGCATCAAGTACCAGAGAGGGATAGCGCATAGCCTGATTGACACCTACCTGAGCGTTGTTTGCAATTAACTGATATTCGGCGGCGGCAATATCCGGACGGTTGGTGATAAGTTCTAATGGCACCCCGGTAACGTACCGTTCGTCAAACGCCACATCTTCTAAATCTTGCTGAATATTAATTGGTTGGGGGTAACGACCCAATAGTTGGTTCAGGCGATTTTCCAGCAAGGTATATGACCTTTCTAGCTGCGGAATTAAGGACTCGGCTCTTAGAATCTGAGATTCAGTTTGCTGTATTGCCAATGAAGTAGTTTCATCAGCTTGAAACTGAAGCTTCACAATTTCTAATGTGTTTCTTCCCAATTCTAAGTTTCGCTCAGCTACCGCAATCTGCGAATTAATCATTAACATATTGTAGTAAGTGGAAGCAACCTCGGCTACAACCGCTGTTTGTACTGCTTTCTGAAATTCCTGGCTCTGCATGAAAGAGGCTTGGGCCGCTTCTTTCTGCCAACGTAGTTTCCCCCACAAATCTACCTCCCAACTAGCAAATATAGAGGTGGTGTAGGCCAACCGCTCGGTATATAATGTGTTAGGTGGATTTTCTCCGTGGTTACGTCTCGCTCGGTTGGAACCAAAGTTGTTGAAATTTTCAGAGAAGTACTCCCGATTAAACCCAAAGGGCGAAATTCCCACGTTAGGGTAAAAATTAGTCCTAGACTGTTGAAAAGCCTGATTACCAATTTCTATTCGCTGAATCTCTCGCTGTAGATCAAAGTTATTAACTAAGGCTGAATCAATTAATGAGATAAGGGCAGTATCCTCGAAATAATCTCGCCAGTTTACATCAGCTAGATTGCTTTGATCTACTGAGTTGGTATCCGATTGAATAATGTTTCCGTAGTAGGTCTCAATATTGACGACATTGGGCCTAACGTAATTTTCACCTACCTTACAGCCAATAGCCGTTAGTACAATGAAACAGCCAGGTATTAATTGCTTGATAAAATTCATGATCAATAACTTACTTAAGTAGTTTTTACGCTAAACCGCTCATTCAATTGAATAAATACATAGGTCAGCACCGGAATAATTATAATCCCTAATAATATGCCTGTTATCATTCCTCCTGCCGTGCCAATACTAACAGATTTGTTGCCCACTGCCGATGAGCCTTCAGATAACATTAATGGTATAAGACCAACTACGAAAGTTAGCGATGTCATTACGATAGCCCGGAGCCGCAATTCGCTTGCACCCAATACGGCACTCAAAATATCAGCCCCAGCTTTTCGCTTTTGGGAAGCGAATTCTACAATTAAAATAGCGTTTTTTGATAGTAGCCCTATTAGCATAATGATTCCTACCTGTACGTAAATATTATTGTCAATTCCGGCTATATTAATAAAGGCAAACACTCCAATAATACCGGTAGGTAATGATAACATTACGGCCATTGGTAACCAAAAACTCTCGTATTGAGCTGCTAGAATGAAGTATACCAATACGATACTGATGATAAACACAATAATAGAATCTGAGCCAGACTTTTTCTCTTCCAGGCTCATACCAGTCCATTCAAAATTGAGACTTGCTGGTAAAGTTTTCTCACTAAGTTCTTCAATTGTTTTCATTACATCTCCGGTGCTATAGCCTTCGGCAGGAGTAATATTGATTCTGGCGGCAGTGTATAAATTATAGCGCGTAACCGTCTCAGGTCCAAAGGTTTCCTCTAGTTTAACAATAGTATTTAACGGAACCATCTCATTATCACTATTCTTTACATAGATAGCATTGAAGGCTTCGGGACTTTCTCGGTAAGGAATATCGGATTGCATGTATACTCCGTATTGGCGGGTGAACCTATTAAAATCACCTACTCTGGTGCGGCCAAAATTTGATTGTACGGTAAACATCATATCCTTCACACTTATGCCTAGTGCCTTTGCTTTTTTATAATCGATGTTGAGCCGGTATTGGGGATAGTTAGTATTGTAAGAAGTAAAAGCGTTGTCAATCGCCTCTTGCTGTGAAAGCTCAGCGATAAACTCATTTACTAAAACACCGAATTCACTAAGATCACCGTCAGAACGATCTTGCAGCATAATCTGGACACCATCAAAGTCACCAAATCCTTGTACGGTAGGGCGAGGATACATATTTAATCCTTTCACTTCACTAATGACGGATAATTTGCTCATTAAATGCTTAATGAGCTCTTTAATGTCTTCTATTTCGCCTCGATCACCTATATTTTTCAATAATACGTAGCCCAAACCAGATGATGGACTTTCTGAACCACTTACAATATCGTAACCAGAAACTGTATTAACCCGCTCTACTGCTGGTTCCATTTGAAGAATTGAATCGGCTTGTACTAGTACTTCGTTCGTTCGGTGGAGTGAGGCTCCTTCTGGCATCCTGACAGTAAAAATTAGAAAGTTATCATCTTCGGTGGGAATAAAAGCTTGCGGGGTACGATTAGCTAGGAAAACGGTAATTACAACGACAGCAAAAAGACCAATTAAACTAATCCATTTGTACTGTATTGCTGTTCGAGTCAATTTTATGTACTTCTGTGTAAACCTGTCAAAGAGGTTATCAAATTTACGCAAGCCTAACGACCCAATTACCTTTACTTTTTGAACTTTCTTTGACTGTTGTATTTTGTCAACTACCGTATTTTCTGCTTTTTTCGTGCTTTCCCCATCAATTTTCTTTTCCTTACTCTTATACAGCAATACAAACATTACAGGAGCCAAAGTGAGGGCAATGATTGCGGAAATTACGATAGCAATAATAATAGTATAAGCAAACTCCTGATAAAATACCCCTACCGGACCTTGCAAAAAAGCTACCGGAAGAAACACCGCTGCCATTACGATCGTCATGGAAATAATAGCGCTTGTAATTTCGGAAAGCGTACTGTCAACGGCTTCACGTACATCCATGTTGTAGTTTTGCATTTTCTCAAAAACTGCCTCTACTACCACAATAGCATTATCAACCACAATTCCGATAGAAAGTACAATGGAGAACATACTTAGTACATTCATCGATACACCGATCATGGAAAGAAAAAAGAAAGTGCCCACCAGGGATATAGGGATGGTGATAGCCGTGATAACGGTTGCTCTAATATCCTGAAGAAATATAAAAACGACTAAAAACACGAGAAGAAAGGCCTCAATCAATGTTTTCTTAACATTGCTCATTGACTCATCTATCTGATCCCGCACACTGTAGGTAATCTCGTAGTCAATACCTTCCGGGAAAATCTTAGCCTGCTCTTCCAAAATTTTTCGTACCGCTTTATCAATTTCTACCGCATTGGCTCCACTTTGCTGTACAATATCAATCGTTACAGAAGAGCGACCATCCAACCGGTTTTGGCTGGTATAATTCGATGCACCAAACTCAATACGAGCTACGTCCCTTAAATGTAACTGCAACCCATCTTCTTCAGATTTGATTACAATATTTTCGTACTCTTCCGGTTCGCTAAATCTTCCTTCATGCTTCAAAGCTATTTCAAATACCTCGTCAGAGTTTTCACCAAATTTACCGGGAGCTGCTTCAAAGCTTTGATCTCTAATTTGTTGGTAAACATCCCGAGGAGTGAGTCCGTACACGGCTAACCTTTCGGGATTTAGCCAGATACGCATGGCATAGTCCCGTCGGCGCAGAATTGCTGCCTCGGCCAAGCCTTCCACTCGCTTCAACTCACGCCGCACATTCATTCGGGTATAAGCATTTAGAAAAGTCTCATTATAGGGTGAGTTTTCTTCCGTAGAGAAGATGTTAATCGTCATCAGTGTACCCTTTAACCTCTTCATTACCGTGATACCTGATTCAAGCACCTCGGGGGGAATTTGCTGTACCACCGTAGAAATTCGATTTTGAATATCTACCGCCGCCAGATTAGGATCAGTTCCCGGTTCAAAGTATACGGAAACCCGTCCCTTGCCCGAGTTAGTGGCTGTAGACCGAGCATAGGTCATGTTTTCGGTTCCATTGATAGCTTCTTCTATCGGCAATAGCACCGATTTAGCTACGGTTTCTGCATTACCACCTGGATAATATACCTGTACACTTACGCTGGGAGGTGCTATTTCGGGGAACCGCTCTACTGGGAGTTGGGAAATACTGGCTGCCCCCCCTAATACAAGTAGTATTGATATTACCAGCGCAAACACTGGTCGATCAATTATCTTTTTTAACATAGCATACTGATTTAAAATAAATCCTCAGTTCTATTACAACTGAAAGATTGAAATGAAGGAGATGAAATAAAGATTGGCCTAGTAATGATACAAAAGAGCAGAGAAAGTCGGATAATGAAAAGAACTAAATTATTAGCATTTTCAATTTCAGTAAACCAATGGAATTGAATCTTTTTTTTTCTAAAGTGGTGGTTAGGATAATAGGATACATTGTAGCTTTAACAATAGAGGCGCTCTAAAAATCACTAAACTAACGTAGCGGAAGAATCCACAATATAATACAACAGAGCAACTTCCAGATAATGGTTGAGATATTATCTGGAAGCAAGTAAAAAAAATAAAATTTTAGGATTACTTACCGCATTTACAATTGCTACTGTATAGTAGTTGTTGCGTTATCTACCACCAGCTGACCAGGATTCATAGGATTCACTTTCACCCCATTGGCTAGTTTGTTAATTCCTGAAACCACGATCTTATCGTTGGCATTCAGTAAATCATCACTAACAATATACTTTCTTCCAGTTCGCCCCTCAATCTCTATCTCTTTCCTCAATACAGTGCTGTCTTCTTCCAGGAATTGAAATACAAAGCGCTTGTCTTGGATAGAAGTAGTTGCCCCTTGTGGTATCAGAATTGCATTAGGATATATTTGCTCCATAATAATTTTTCCAGTACTTCCCGAACGCAATAATGTATCTGGGTTATCAAATTTTGCCCGAAGATTGATGGAACCGGTTGACTTATCAATTTGACCAGAATTAGCATCAATGCGACCAGATCTTTCATATACCGAGCCGTCAGACAATACCAATTTAACTTCACTATTCATTTTTTTAGAGGTAGAATCTCCTTTCATTCGCTCGTAATAAAGATAATCAGACTCACTCATTGAAAAATAAACATAAACATCTTTCACGTTAGAAAGGATGGTTAAGGGATCATCATCCGCTTTTTTGACTAAATTACCTATTGACTTAGGTATCCTCCCCATGAATCCACTTACCGGAGCTTTAATGGTAGTAAACTCAAGATTTATTCTCATGTTGGCCGCTGCTGCTTGTGCCCGATCCAATGAAGATTGAGCAACTTCATAGTCCGCTAAAGCTGTTTCCATTCTTACTGCAGAAATAACTTCATTGTCAATAAGGGGCTTAATACGGTCGATCTCAGTCCTTGCTTTGCGAAGTTTGGCTTTTTCAACTTTCACATTAGCCATCGCGTTATTTAAATCTTCTTGGTAAGGTTGGCTATTTATTTTAAATAAAGACTGGCCCTTTTTTACGAAGACTCCCTCGTCCACATAAATTTCTTCAAGAATTCCATCAACTTGAGGGCGAATAGCCACATTTTCAACACCTTCAATA
>NZ_JBARYM010000820.1:0-17844 GCF_049647865.1 Tunicatimonas sp.
TGCTCATCACCAGTACATCCGGTTTCGGTATTTTCTACCTCCAGAATGTACGTGCCAACCCCAATACTATCTACGGCAAACCCGTTAATTACTGCATCGGGATTATTGTCCGTAACTGGTACTTTCACACCACTCACCAATTGATACCAGGTGAATGTGTAACCGGTGGTGTTACCGCTTACATCGCCTCGTAAGCCCCCGTTTTGGTTGTTTGCCTCGCAGGAAGTTTGACTAATGATGTCTACATTTATTCCGGCTACTGGGAAGTCTCGAGCATCTTGTATGAAAACTTCGGCCGTATCTAACGCAGCACAATCAGACCCATCGTTACGAACCGCCCGTACGGAGTGCCAGCCAACATTTAGGCCAGTAACAACCGAACGGTTTTGTCCAGGAATCGTGGTTGCACTCCCGTTACGTACCTGATTTTTGGTTCCTTGATACCAGTAGTAAGTGTAACTAGCCGTATCAGGAACACCACCAGAAGTGGAAGGTAGTAAATTAGCTTCAATGCTGCCACTGAAAACACCCGGTGTACAGAAACGCTGATCGTCCAGCTTGGTAGCAATAATAGTTTCTAAGTAGTCAGCTGACTCGTCTACTACTGAAGTGTAAATTAAAGTATCGCAGCCAGTGCTTTGGTTATAAATACTTAACACGTAATTATCAGCAGGGATGCCAATTAATTGACTAGGTATGGCTGGTTGAGGACTGTAAGCTGAAGCTGTATCTACTCCTACAAACCATTTAAAAGTGAATCCGGTGGTGCTTCCACCTACAGTAGCACTAAGTGCCCCATTCGGGTTAGTCGGATTGCAATTGGTTTGGGGAGTCTGCGCAATTGCTATCGTACCGAATGGTGTGATCCGGTTGTCAATACGGAATATGACCGATGGACTCGATACGCAGCTGGTAGCAGTATCTTCAGCAGTAACAAAATACGGTCCTGCTTCCAGGCCGACGAATACCCCCGTGAAGTTTGATTCAATCACTGTGCTTCCCTGCTGAAGATTAAACCGGTAGCCAGTAGTTGCACCACCCACCGAAACCTGTACCTGCCCATTAGGCTCACAGGTAGTCTGGTGCTGAATAATGTTGACATCCGCTGGATCAACCGCCGGAATAACAACGTTTTCAGTTAAGGTAATAGCTTCACTAAAGCTACAGCCAGTAGCTATTTCGGTAGCGACAACTGTATAGACGTTAGTAAGATTAGTACTTAGCGTATCGGGCGTAGTAAAGTCACTACTTACTACTTCAGCTAATGGGCCATTGGTTACGGTGCCACGGTACCAAGCCCAAGTAAACAAACTTGGATCAGCTGTAGTAGCCGTGAGCTGGCCAGTATACGGGAAGCTACAAGCAGTCTGAGGTTGCTGTACGGTAGGAGTAATGGTATGAGCAGTGGTAGCTCGGAAGATTTCTGCCTCTTCTCCGGTAGTATATAACCCACAGTTATTGGTAGGATCGTAGGCTCGTACTTCATAAATTCCTTCTGATAAGTTAGCAAAGGAAGGATCATTACTAAAGACTGTATCTTGAGCGGGGCTCATTTGAATGAGCATGTAATCATAATTGGCTTCGTCACCATCTACTTCTACCGTAATTGTTCCGTTAGGACTCAAGCAGTTGGTATTATCAGTTGTAGTCAAGCTACTAACCTGCGGAATATCTAGGGTGAGATCATAGGTTACTGTTTCGGAACATCCGGTGAGCAGGTTGTTGATTACCACTTTGTAGAGTAGTGGTATCAAATTGGTAGCTTCGTTGCCCACGGCTAAAGTATCATTCTCGGTCGATTCCTCATCAAACCAGTAAATGCTATAATTAGTCAGATCGGGTGTAATTCCGTTGAGCAGCACCCGCAAATGACCGTCGGATGTGCCGGGGTCACAACTTGATACTGGTTGTACTTCTTCAATAGTAACTGTATCGGCAGTAGGCCAATCTTCTAAGCGTTCTATTTGTACCGTATCAGCAATTCCTTGGCAGGTAAATACTCCATTGTCATACGCTGCTACAATTTCGTAGGTTCCTGAATCAAGCTCAGTAGCAATGGGTGAAGTACTAACAATGCTTCCGTCAGCTATATTCGTCCAAGTGAAAGAATATTCAGAAATAGGTAAGGCCGAACCATCGGCAGCGCGTACTGCTGCTTCACCATTATTATCGGTAGCGATAGCTCCCGGACAGTTACGGTTATCTTGTATTTTATTAACCTGCACGGAAAACGGAGTAGGGTCCACATTGACTGATACAATGGTAGGAGTATCATCGCACTCTCGCACAGGACCATTCAGTGTTGTTAGCGGATAAAATGCCGAATTGTCAATTTTATTTCCTAGATCATCGTAGGGACCAACATCATTAAGGGAGGTATATAAAGTGTAGTTGCCCCGGGGGCCAGCCACGGTAAGTACAGTATCAATAAAACTACCGGGTTGCAAACCACCAGGAATCTCAATTTCTACTACGGCAAAGTGCGGGTCCTCATCCGTATCGGCATAGGCTTGCTGAGGATCATCACTGTAAAAGGAGATAGGAATAGGACGTTCTACCTCTTCGTCGCCATTGTTCTCGATGTACAAACGAATCTGGAATTCTTGATTAGGGCACTCCGGGGGAATAATACGGGTACTATCGCCTACAAAGTCGAGTTTGGCTGCCGGAAAAACCAAATTTCCACAGTAGCTAATACGGGGCGATTGATTGAGAAATTTGTTTAGAGAAAAGATATCAACCGCACTAGGATCATTACATAACTGTGAGAAGCTCAGATGGTGCGGTTGGGCAAATATAGGCACACTCAGATCATCATTAATGTTGACGTTGAAATAAGAGAACTGATTCCAGACCCGGCGGGCCGGTACCCAGTAATTGTCATTCGCTGCTTTGTATACTTTAATATGACCATTCGTCCGGGTGCCCGAAGTTGCAGGCGACTCACCATAAGTATTACGATCACGTCCGCAGGATAGAATAATTTCCGTTTCGCCATCTCCATCTACATCGGCTACGATAGGATATTCGCCTTGGGTTTGCGAGCTACAAAAAGATCCATCTAGGAAGCCGTTAATAATTCGGCCGCTTACACCATCTATAATGTAAAGATTAATTTCATCTCGGTAAATTACTTCCGACGCACCATCGCCATCAAAGTCAAAAATAGTGGTTCCGGTAAAACCCGAGGAAGATTCCCAGAACTGGTCATGATTTTCCCACTCTACATTTAGATTTTGATCGAGGGCGTAAAGGCTAGACCCTGACATAAAAGTTATCTCTAGTTCCGGATCGCCATCAATATTGGCAATATTAACCGTTCCCAAGCCTCGGCGCCAAGTACAAAGCTCAGTAGTATTATCGCATCCTCCGCCGCTGAGGTCTCTAAAATTGCCGCGGTTAGCCGTAATAGTATTTCCCGGACGAGCCACTACGAACATTCTTACAACGCTATTTTGAACGTCCCAGAAAAATACTGATGTGGGGCCGTCTTCATCACCCGTAGTACCTCCCATAATTACATCCAAGAACCCATCATTATTGAAATCTACCACACTAGTAGTACTCCAACTTTGATTGGTAAAATTAGCGTCTTTAGGATGATACCCACCAGCACGATAATCTGCGGGAAGCGTGCCCGCATTATTCATATTGGCAACCTCGTTTAGTTGCCCCCCCGCAATATCAACCGAATAAACAATATGACCAACCACTAACTCTAGCCCTTGGCAGTCGGTGCAAAAACCATCGGGAAACATATCAACAGCTACGGGCGCAGGATTTAGCTCAGTTTGCCAATCATTGGCAGAAGGATAAGTGGCTGTACCATGACTTCCTTGAACTAATACGTTTCCGGTAGTTGCATCTCTAATCTCATTGACTTGATAGATTTCAGGGGTTCCATCTAGATTAAAGTCAGCTACATTAATTATTCTTCCGCTGGTAAATCCGGTAGAGGTTGCTGTCCAATAATTAGATAAATCGTGCTGGTAGGCTTTAATCTGATTGTCGTTGCTGACGATAAATATTTCTCCAAACCCATCATCATCTACATCAGCCACTGCCGGGTAGCCCCGGGTTTCAGGACCAAAATCACGCTGATTTTCAATAGTTGATAAATCAGAACCATCTAGCACGTAGATCATTCCGTTTTGTCCGTTGGTCGTAATTACTTCGGGGGTTCCATCATTATCTACATCGGCTACCATCGGCATACCCATGGCGGCACTAGTTCGGTTAGCCGATGAGTCGGCCGCTTGAATACTAAATACATTACCTACTGGAACCGCTTCACAATCGGGCTGAAGGACAATGTAATTGTTAGGGTTGTCGGGGTCAGATAAGCAATCGCCATCATAGTAGTCAAAAAAGCCATCACCGTCGTTATCTACTCCATCGCCGCAGTCATTTTCGCACAGAACTGAAGACCCGCAATCATCTCGATCTTGGCAGTCTATTAGTCCATCGCCGTCGTTATCAACCCCATCGCCACAGTCAGTTTCAGTAGCAGGTTGAGGGGGTGGGGTACAATTACAGCTAGGTTCTTCACAGTCGGTTAAACCATTCCCATTATTATCGACTCCATCGTTGCAGTTAAAAAGATTACCAGCACCATCATCACCCTCTATTCTTTGAATTACACATAGAGTACTACCATAATCGGGGTGACTCGGATCAAAACAATTGGGATTGATCGTTTGAGCATTTGCTTGTTGAAGTAAAACAAGTGTAAACGGTAAGCAAGCGACTAATGTATACCAATACTTCATAAGTTTCTCTTTGCATAAGAAAGCATACAAGATGTTCATACCTTCTTAAGTATATTGTAAAGTACGGCATTATTCAATCTTGATTAAATACAAAAAACGAGTTCATTAAACTGATGTATGGAATGCTCCAACTTTGTGATAAAATGCAGTTAGTAATTTAAATTATCCGCAGATTGAGTAGATATAGTAGTATATAGGTGTTGTTTAATGCTACAACTTGCAATTAAGCAGAAAGAAAATCTACTCTTAGTTTTAGGTAAAAAGTGATAAATCGTAAATATTTATAGATTTATCAAAAGAAAACCACTTGAAATTGTATTTTTGAAGCAATAGCTAATCTTTAAAGTATATTATGTAGGCAAAAGAATCTATATCTTTGTTTAGATAATAAGGTAGAAATGAGATATCTATTTATTGTACTAGTTTTAGCGGCTGCTACAGTCCAAGCTCAGAAAATTAAAGTAGGGCCAGTGGTGTCCGCTTCATTAGCCCGCCCGGTTTTTGATAATTTGGTAGTTGCCCAGAGTAATCAAGGAAAGTGGGCACCAGCAGCCGCTGGAGGTGTTTCACTTATTTTTCTTGCAAATAATAATTTTGGCCTATCTACTGAATTACTGTACCAATATCAGCAGAAATCTGTAGCAGGCACCGATGGTTTCTCGTACTTCAAGGAGTCACATAATTTTATAAAAGTACCAGTACTATTTCAATATTCTTATCCGGTAGGCTACTACAAAATAAATGTGATGGCTGGGCCAGTCATTAACTACTGGCTTTCGGGGCGGGGTGAAGCTTTAGTGCCTGAGCTAGTAGAGGGAGAGTTAGAAAACGGAACACGCTATACAATAGAATACAGCGGCGTATTAGACGATGATCGCTTTGTAGTTTCCGACCCTAACCGCTGGCAATTAGGCCTTCAGGTAGGAGTAGGAACTACAATCCCTATAAAGCAGAACCAGCTTAAAGTAGATGCGCGGTTTGAGTGGGGGCATACTAACTTAGCAAAACCTAACTCTACTTACGCACCCTTTATATTTTATGACATCTCTTTAGATCATACCTTCAATGTATTCTCGCTTTCTTGCGCTTACCTTTTTTCTTTTGATTTATTTGAAATGAAACGCAAAGGTAAAAGCACTAGGCAGAAAGAAAAGTAGATTTCTACTTCTTTATAGAGATACAAAGGGGACTTAGATCAATAGAATTTAAGGCGGACGTAGGGATATAATGATCTATAATCCTCTCGTACTTATTGCCCACCTTTTGTGAAAAGAATTTTTTAAAATATTTGAGGAAAGCTCAACCAAAATTTCAAACTATCGTTGGCATAGGAAACTGATAAAATTTTAGAAGTTTCCCTAGTTTGTAGTTAGAAGTTTTGGAAAGTAAAGATCAAATAGCAAATATAGCGCAGCAACTTTTTTTAAAATATGGTGTCCGCAGTGTAACTATGGACGACATAGCCAAGAAGTTGGGCATCTCCAAAAAAACAATTTACCAGTACTTCGCCGATAAAGATGAAGTTGTTGAACTAGCAACTCTCCGAATTTTGGAAAGAGAAAAGCAGTTGATCGAGGATATTAAAAACCGGTCCGAGAATGCTATTCATGAATTATACCTGATTACTAGGTACATTCGGCAGCATATTGTAGACGTTAATCCGTCAATCCTGCTCGATATTCAGAAGTACCACCGAGGAGCTTGGGAAATCTACCAGAATTTCAAAGATTCGATATTTTTACAAACAGTAGAAAGCTCCATTCGTAAAGGGATTGAAGAGGAATATTATCGGGCCGATATAAATCCAAAGATACTGGCTAAGCTACGAATTGAACAACAGCATATTGCCTTTGACGACCAAATATTCCCTAAAAATGAGTTTGACTGGACTGAGGTTCAGTTGCAAATCTTTTACAATTTCTGTTACGGCCTTTTAACACCTAAAGGAGTAGAACTTTTTGAAAATTACGCTAAAACCCTCACTACCCATGCTGCGAAAAATTAGTATTCTTGGGGTATTATTGTGGCTATTTAATAGTTACAGTGTTTATTCCCAAACGAGCGAAGTTGATATCACCCAACCATTAACGCTGGACGATTGCCTGAACTATGCATTTCAGAACAGTGAAACTATAAAGATTGCTGATCTGGAAAATAAAATCTCGCAAGCCGATGTAGGTGTTACCAAAGCGCAAGGACTGCCCCAGATTAATGGCTCTATTAACTACAATAATAACTTTGCAATTCAGCGACAGTTTCTTCCCGACTTTATCTCACCCTCGGTTTACCAGGTTTTATTACAAGAGCAGCTGTTACCGGATGGAAGTCAGGTTCCCGAGCCGGGTGTTATTGCGGCGGCTTTTGGGGTGCAACACTCCAGCACAGCAGGAATAACACTTTCTCAAATGCTTTTTGATGGCTCCTATTTTGTTGGGTTACAGGCTGCTCGTACCTATACCGAGTTAGCTCAAAGGAGTTTTGAGCAAAACAAAGTGCAAGTGGCTGAACAGGTGACAAAAGCATATTATACGATTCTGGTTAACCAAGAAAGACAGGAGTTAATAGGAAGTAACTTCAACCGCCTAGATACGCTGCTTCGGGAAACAAAATTATTATACGAGAATGGCTTCGTAGAAAAGATTGATGTTGACCGCCTTTCGGTTCAGTACAATAATCTTAAGACGGAGAAAGGCAATATCGACCGTTTAACTGAGCTGAGTTACTATCTGCTTAAATTTCAGATGGGTATACCCGTTGAACAACCAATTACGTTGACGGATGATATTGCCAATATCGACTTTGACCCTGAAGTGGCTGCTGAGTCGGAGTTCAGATACGACCAGCGTCCGGAATACGCTCAGGTGCTGGTTAACCAAGAACTAGTGCAACTAGATATGAAAAATAACCGGTTTCAGTATCTTCCCAAGCTTACTGCAAATGCTGCTTTTGGCTACAATACCGGGGTAAATAATTTTAGTGAAATTACTAATTTTGATGAGCTATGGTTTGAGTATGGCTTTTGGGGCGTTACACTAGATATTCCCATTTTCGACGGTTTGCGAAAACACCATGCTATCCAGAAAAATAAAGTGCAAGCTCAGCAGATTGAGTTGCAGTCGCGCTTTTTGCGCAATCAAATTGATTTGGAGATCGCTCAAGCGAGAGTAGCGTTACAGAACGGAGTAGATGCCCTTGAGGTGCAGCAGGAGAATTTAGAACTAGCTCAAGAAGTTTTTCGGATCACAAATATCAAATATCAAGAAGGAGTAGGTTCTAACCTTGAAGTTGTTGATGCTAATAATGCGCTCAAAGCTTCTGAAACCAACTACTTTAGTGCCCTCTACGATGCATTAATTGCCAAAGTAGATTTGCAAAAAGCCTTAGGAATTTTAGTTCAACCATAATTACCGCCCTTATATTATACTTATGAAAACAGTACTAGTAAGCTTTATTGCAATAAGCCTACTGATGGCTTGCGGAAGCGACAACAGTGAGCTTGCCGAAAAAAAGCAGCAATTAAAAGAGTATCAGCAAGAGTTAAAATTGCTGGAAGATCAGATTATCACCTTAGAAAATGAAATAGCCGAAGAAGATCCTTCATTTGCTCAACAAACGCAAAAAACTACCTTAGTAACGACGCTCCCGGTGGTTAAAAAAACGTTTGAACACTACATTGAAGTACGAGGATCGGTAACCTCCCGAAAGAACATCACTATCAGTGCGGAAGCTCCCGCAATGGTCACCGCATTATCGGTTTCGGAAGGTGAATCAGTGCGGAAGGGACAGGTACTAGTGAACCAAAACGGAGAAACTCTTCGTCGGAATATTCAAGAGTTACAAACATCACTGGACTTGGCCAAAACCCGCTACGACCGACAAAAAAATCTGTGGGATCAAAATATTGGAACAGAATTCCAGTATTTGGAAGCCGAAAACGGGGTGAAATCGTTAGAGCGTCGCATTGCTTCACTGCAAGCTCAACTAAATAACTATGTTATTCGCGCTCCTTTTTCAGGAACCATTGACGAAATCTTTGTAAGAGAAGGGGAGATGGCTCAGCCCGGATTTCCGGTTTTACGATTAGTGAGTTTAACCGATATGTTTATTGAAGCCGATATTTCGGAAGCATTTCTAGGTGAGTTTGAGCGGGGAGATAGTGTAGTAGTTAATTTCCCTTCTTTAGACAAAACTATTCAAAGTGCAGTCAGCTCGGTAGGAAAAGTGATTAATGAAAATAACCGCACTTTTAAAGTTGAGGTGAAGCTGTCCAATAGCTTAGAGTTCTTACGCCCGAATTTATTATCCGTGCTACGTATTATGGACTATCAGAAACCAGATGCTATTGTTGTACCGACCAAACTGATTTTAGAAGATACTAAAGGTGATTATCTGTTTGTAGCCAAGAATGCCGATGAAGGTGAAGGTAAAGTAGCAGCAAAAAAGCATATTGATCGAGGGCAGACTTATAAAAACGAAACAGTAATAGCGGACGGACTTCAGGGTAACGAAGTGCTAATTGATAAAGGCTTCCGCGAGGTAGCCGAAGGAGTACGAATCAGTATAGCCAACGAAGAAGCGTCAAGTCTTTCGCTTAATAAATAATATCATATGGCAAGTCAAGAAAAATCCCAGCGCGTTGTCCGTAACTTCGCAATAAGTTCCGGTGCGGTTAATAATCGTACGAGCGTCCTGATTCTTACTTTCATTATTGTTGTGTTAGGAGTTACCTCATACTTCTCCATGCCCAAGGAGAATTTTCCCGAAGTGGTAATTCCCACCATTTACGTGGGTACACCTTATCCGGGCAACTCGCCGGTGGATATTGAAAATCTGATTACCCGCCCTATTGAAAAAGAAGTCAAAGGAGTTACGGGTGTCGATCAAATCAACTCAACCTCGATTCAAGATTTTTCTACCGTGATCGTAGAGTTCAATCCTGACGTTGATATATCGAAGGCTTTACAAGATGTAAAGGATGCGGTAGACCAAGCCCAGAGTGAACTTCCTACCGATTTGGATCAAGACCCGAATGTATTTGAAGTTAATCTACAAGATTTGCCATTTATGTTCATTAATATTTCTGGCGATTATAGCATTGATGAACTGAAAGACTACGGTGAGTATCTTCAAGATGAGATTGAATCGATGTCGGAAGTACAGGAGGCGAACCTTAGCGGTACCCTGGAGCGAGAAATTCGAATTGATGCAGATTTGTATAAAATGGATGCGCGGGAAGTTACCTTTTCGGATATTCAGAATGCCGTATCGGCGGAGAATGTAACCATATCTGGGGGAAACATTAAAGCAGATGACTTTCGCCGCTCGCTCCGGGTAATAGGTGAGTTCACTGAAGTGAATCAGTTAGAAGATGTGATCATTAAAAATGAGGAAAATAAAATAGTTTATCTCCGCGATGTAGCCGAAGTAAGCGATACTTACGAAGAAGCCTCGAGTTACTCGCGCAATAATGGTGATCCGGTAGTTACGCTTTCAGTAGTAAAGCGGAAAGGTGAAAATGTGCTAGCTGCTTCAGATCAGATTAAGGTGATACTAGAAGATGCTCAAGCGGGTCGTTTTCCGGCAGATTTACAAATTATCATCACTAACGATCAATCCAAGTACACCCGGCTTCAGTTAAGCAACTTGGAGAATAGTATTATCATGGGGGTTATCTTGGTAATTCTGGTCCTGATGTTCTTCCTGAATCTCAGAAATGCTTTGTTCGTAGGAATTGCGATTCCACTCTCTATGTTTCTGTCGTTTATGCTGCTTAGCTTCTTTGGCATTTCTATTAATCTGATGGTGCTCTTCGCTTTAATATTAGCGTTAGGAATGCTCGTGGATAACGGAATTGTGGTAGTAGAGAATATTTACCGACTGATGCAGGAGGGCTATTCTTCGGTGCAAGCGGCAAAAGAAGGCGTAGGCGAGGTTGCTTGGCCAATTATTACCTCTACCGCTACTACTTTGGCAGCATTTCTTCCTCTGGCGTTCTGGTCAGGACTTATCGGCGAGTTCATGCGTTATCTGCCCATTACGCTAATCATTGTATTATCGTCGTCTTTGTTTGTTGCGTTAGTTATCAATCCGGTGCTCACCGCCATGTTCATGAAAGTGAAAGGCACTACTACTAACAAGAAAAAAAGGCGACTGATGATCGTTGCGGGTGTTATGGTTGTGGTTGCAATCCTATTTTACATCTTCCAAAACTTTACGATTGCCAATCTATTAATGATTGGAGCACTGCTTATTCCGTTTAATATTTATGTACTAACCCCCGCCATCCAGTGGTTTCAAGATACTCTGCTGGTTAAACTGGAGCGTGGGTATACGCGCACAGTGCGTTGGGCGCTAAACGGTAAAACACCCTACTTCGTTTTCTTTGGTACTGTAGGCCTACTCATATTTTCTATTATGCTAGTAGGGGCTAAGCAACCCAAGGTTGAATTTTTCCCTGGTATTGACCCTGACTACTTTAATGTGTTTGTAGAGTTACCCGTGGGTACTGATATTGAAGCAACGAATTTTGTTACCAAACAGATGGAGGCGAAGATCTTTGAAACCTTAGATCATTACGACCAAATAGTGGAAGCAGTGATCTCTCAGGTAGGCGAAAACACAAATGATCCTTCCGAAGGGGTAAGCCCGGGTGAAACTCCTAACAAGTCTCGGGTGAATGTATCTTTCATCGACTACCAACTTCGTGATGGCATCTCTACTACCCGCGTGATGGAAGAAGTGCGAGAAGCGGTAAGCGGTTACCCAGGAGTGCTGGTCACCGTTTCGGCACCCCCCGCCGGACCACCTGTAGGAAAGCCAATAAGCATAGAAATATCTTCGGAAGATTACCCCGGACTAATTTCGTTTACGGAGAAGTTTCTAGCTGATATTGAGAATTCAAGTATTCAAGGAATTGAGGAGCTTAAATCAGATTTAGAAACCGGAAAGCCCGAACTAATTGTGAATATTGATCGGGACAAGGCCCGCCGGTTTGGTCTATCAACGGCAACTATTGCGACCGAAATGCGAACCGCCCTGTTTGGCTCAGAAGTATCCAAGTTCAAAGATGGAGAAGATGATCATCCAATTCAGCTCCGCTTAAAAGACGAATATCGATACGATGTTGACGCCCTGATTAATCAGCGGATTACTTTTCGTGATAAATTTGGAAACCTGCGTCAGATTCCGATTTCGTCGGTAGCTGATCTAAACTATTCTTCAACCTACGGTTCGGTTAAGCGGAAAGACCTAGATCGGGTGATTACCTTATCTTCTAACGTACTAGAAGGCTATAACGCTACCGAAATTGTGAACGAACTGAGGGAGCTAACGGATGATATGGATATTCCCGAAGGATATGAGGTGAAATTTACCGGTGAGCAGCAGGAGCAAGAGGAATCGGGCCAGTTTTTACTAAGAGCCCTCTTCATTGCCGTAATGACGATCTTCTTGATCATTGTTGCCCAATTTAATTCAATCGCTACACCGTTTATCATCATGATGTCAGTCTTACTAAGTACTATTGGTGTATTTTTAGGACTGGTTACGTTCAACATGAACTTCGTAGTGATTATGACTGGAATTGGAATTATTTCATTGGCCGGGGTAGTGGTAAATAACGCCATTGTACTTCTCGACTATACTAATTTAATCCGAGAAAGGCACCGCGCGGAGTTTGGTTTACAAGAGGATGAAGTGCTTCCCTATGAGAAAATCGTTAGTAGTATTGTTGAGGGGGGGCAAACTCGCTTGCGCCCGGTATTACTTACCGCCATCACCACCGTGCTAGGGCTCATTCCACTGGCAATAGGGTTGAATATTAATTTCGCAACTATGCTGTCTGATTTTGATCCTCAGATTTATTATGGTGGCTTTAATGCCGACTTTTGGGGACCAATGGCTTGGACGGTAATTTTCGGTTTGATCTTCGCTACGTTTCTTACCTTAGTGGTTGTTCCCGTAATGTATTTATTAGTTGATAAAATTAAAATGCGAATATCCAGTAAAAAACCGGTAGTTGCCGCAAAATAAAGTTTAGTAGTAACCGTCTTAAAACCCAACAATACACGTTGGGTTTTTTTGATTTAATCATATGCCTAGAATGCTTTCAATTATCTTATTGGCCGGACTGTTTATTCTGTTAGATTTTTACGCTTTCCAGGCATTCAAAGTGCTAACTGATGATCTGGCGCCGTATCCTAGGCGCACAATCTACGCTATTTACTGGATTATTAGTTTAGTAGCATTAGTTGGGTTTCTCTTCTACAACTTTGGAGGAAAAAACGTACTAACCGATGGGCAACGTACTTTTTTGTTTGCCTGGATTTTTATCAACTACGCATCCAAGTTTTTTGGTAGCATGGTGCTAGTAATTGATGATGTGGTTCGTCTAGGACAATGGGCGTACGCTCAATTTTCCACTAGCGCGAGCGATACTGCCAGCGAAGGTGCAACGGGGATTAGCCGTTCCGAATTCTTAGCTCGGGCTTCAGTAGTGGCCACTGTGGTTCCCGCATTAGGACTCAGCTACGGCATAGCCTCTGGTGCGCACGACTACCGGATTCATCGGGTAAAAGTTCCTATCGCTAACTTGCCAAAAGGCTTGGAAGGTATTCGTATTGCGCAACTCTCCGATATTCATTCAGGTAGCTTTTTTAATAAAAATGCTGTTAAAAATGGTATTGAAATGGTAATGGCTGAAAAGCCCGACTTAATATTTTTTACCGGTGATTTAGTAAATAATAAAGCCTCGGAAGTAGAAGAGTATATTCCGGTACTAAACAAGCTGAAGGCACCGCTAGGTATTTATTCTATTTTGGGAAATCATGATTACGGTGATTATACTTCCTGGCCTTCGCCTCAGGTAAAGCAAGCCAACCTGGAAAACCTGAAGTTAGCTCATAAGTTAATGAACTGGAAGCTTCTACTCGATGAAAATGAGATTCTTACTATTGATAACCATCGTTTAGCGATTATTGGAGTAGAAAATTGGGGTACGGGTGGCTTTGCCCAGTACGGTCACCTTAACAAAGCTTACCAGGGGGCAGAAGAAGCGGACACTCGTATCCTACTTTCGCACGACCCTAGCCACTGGGATGCGCAGGTTCGGCCTCACCACTCAGATATTGAGCTAACACTTTCGGGGCACACGCACGGGGGGCAAGTAGGAATAGAGTGGGGGAAGCTCCGCTGGAGTTTTGTGCAGTATCGCTACAAACAATGGGCGGGGCTTTATCAGGAAGGTAACCAACAGCTTTATGTAAACCGAGGGTTTGGTTACATTGGCTATCCGGGAAGGTTAGGGATTCGCCCGGAGATTACAATGCTAGAATTAACGCAAACTTAAACTAACGTCGGGGACTTTTACCCTGCAACTGCTTCTGAAGACCTTTTATCTCCAATGAGAAATCGGCACTAGTCTTAATGTGCTCTTGAACCGCCCGGCAAGCATGAATCACGGTAGCGTGATCGCGTCCTCCAAAGTGGTAGCCAATCGCTTTTAGCGAGTGCTGGGTGTATTCCTTGGAGAAGTACATCGCAATCTGGCGCGGCACTACAACTTCTTTCTTACGGGTCTTAGATTTTAAGTCGGGTAAAGTGACGTTGTAGTGGCGAGAAACGGTTTTGATGATTAAGTCAATGTCTACTTCAGGAACGCTATTCTGAATAATGTTTCTCAGAATATCTTTCGCTAGTGCTAATGAAATTTCTTGTTTATCTAATGATGCATGAGCCATAAGCGAGATCAAAATCCCTTCCAACTCTCGAATGTTCGTATCTACATTATACGCTAGATACTCTACTACATCATAAGGGAGACTCACTCCTTCGGCTTGTAGCTTACGCTCAATAATTGCAATTCGGGTTTCAAAATCGGGTGTCTGAAGATCAGCAGTAAGTCCCCACTTAAATCGCGAAAGTAACCGTTCCGTTAGTCCGTGCAGATCGCGAGGGGGGCAATCACTAGTCATAATAATCTGCTTACCCGATTGCTGAAGGTGATTAAAAATGTGGAAGAAAATTTCTTGGGTTTTTTCCTTACCTGCCAGAAATTGCACATCGTCCAAAATCAACGCATCTACTTGCAGGTAGAAATTGGTAAATTTCTGGACATTATTATTCTTCAGTGCCTCAATAAACTGACTAGTAAATTTTTCGGAAGAAACGTAGACTACAAATTGATGTCCCTGCTTACGTTTGATCTCATTACCAATTGCTTGCACTAGGTGGGTTTTACCCAAACCAACTCTTCCGTACACCATTAGTGGATTAAACGAAGTGCTTCCTGGACTTTGAGCTACGGCAAATCCGGCGGATCGGGCTAAGCGATTACAATCTCCTTCAATATAAGTATCAAAACTGTACTTATCGTTTAAGTTCGTTTCAACTTTGAGGCTCTCCATTTCTGGAAACGAAAACGGGCCTTTATAATCGGTAGCAGGGGCTTGGTAGCGCGAATTGTTTCGCTTATTTTCTTTCTTCGGAGCAGTAGGCAGCTTAATAGCCACTGGTTTGTTTTTTTGATCGCCATTATCTACTACCACCGAATACTCTAACTGACCATCAAGTCCAATCTCGGCATCAATTGCTTTACGAAGCACGTATACAAAATGCTCCTCCAACCACTCATAAAAGAACTGACTAGGCACCTGAATGGTAAGCGTCTTATTTGCTAACCGCAGCGGTTTGATAGGTGCAAACCAGGTATTAAAGGCCTGCTCACCTACGTGTTCGCGGATAGTTTTAAGGCAATTATTCCATACAGTGACCTGATCTTCTTGCATCAGTAGGTTAGTTCGCATAAGCAAGTAGTGTTATTAGCAATTAGTCTACCATTATTAACCTTTAATTAAATCAATAACTAAATGTTAATGACATGGCTTTGTCTGTGAGGCGTTAGTAAAGGTTGGAAAAAAAAAATAAAGAAAAAAATGACTAAGATATTGACTTGAATTATTATTGGAAATCTGCAAATTAAAGATTTGCCCTGAAGGGGTATAATACGTAATTACAGTTTTAAGGGTAGAATGAAAACTACGAAGATAATCGCCTATGTATCAGACAAAAAAGCACGTAAAGTAGTACTATTGCTACTGATCAAATTTAAAATATGCCTCGTCCTGAAAAATTCATATGCATAAAAATTTTTAAAAAATGAGCCTAAAAATTTGCAAAAAGATTAGTTGGATATTAAAGTAATTATTCTTGCTAAGGTTCAGCAAAAATGGTAACAATTTGATAATCTTGGGTTTAGAAGAATTTGCTATTTTCTGAAAATGCAGAGAGTAAAATGAAGGTGGGAAACCTAAGAGGCTGACACCCAGTTAAATCATTAGTAAATCTGTTACTTATTCATATGTTTGACAAATTTCAACCTAAAACGGAGCGGGAGTGGATAGAGCAGGCAAATAAAGAGACACGTACGTTTGAATCCATTTCGTTCCCGCATCTATTTCAATTAGAAAATTTGAAACTGTCGGCTATTAATACTTACCAATCAGCAAACAGTAACAAAAAACTAGTAAAGTACATAATTTCAAATAAGTCAGCCTACCCATCAATAAGTTTGATGTTAGCTGAACAGCTTAAAAAAGTAGAATTTGAGAGCATACTTCAGTATGGTTTAGAAGATTTGTTCCTAACACTAGATCAAGCCCTAAGTAGTCAGATTATTGATAAATCGAGTAATTCTCCGGAGCTGCAATCAATAGCTGTTACTTACGAACACAGTGATAGTAATGGGCTAGCCTCATTTGTTGAGCGTTTTGTAAAAGAACAGCGGCTAAACATGACGCTATACAACTCATTATTAATTAGTCGTGCGTCAGGGCTAAGTAACCAGCAAACTGCTGATTTAGCCATCTTAATTAATAAATACCATAATGATCAGATTCAACTGCTCGGTATTCGGGGAGATATACTGGGAAATTATGGAGCGACTGTAGTTCAAGAGTTAGCAGCATCGTTGAGTTTGCTAGTAGCTCAATGGGATATTCTTACTAATCAAGGGGTGTCAATAGCATCGTTAGTAGCACAAACTGAGCTAGCGTTAAGCTTAAGTGGGGAGTTTTATCTTGATATTGTTAAGTTTAAAGCAGCGCGTGTACTTATATACTATCTGCTAGATGCTTACGAAACAGAAGATACTAATCCTAATCAGGTTAAACTCCGAGCTATCTCGGGAACTCTGAATAAAAGTTTATACGATCCAGATGCAAACCTGCTCCGAAACACCGTAGAGTCACTCGCCGCAACCGTTGGCGAAGCCGATATTATTACTTTAAGAAGCCATGATTACCAGTACCGTCAGACTACCGAATTCGGATCAAGGATGGCGGCTAATATTCAGCATTTGTTTCGGCATGAAGCAAGCCTTCACGAAACTAAAAACCCTGCTGATGGCTCATACTTTTTTGAAAAGGCTATTGATGATGTAGTGAAACAAGCATGGGAACTGTTTCAAGCAATAGAGGGAGAGGGGGGGTATTATCAGTCTGGTTTAACCGATGCTACTCTGTGCTTTCGTCCAAATACCAGGAAGAAAGAACGAGAATTATTACAGCAAAAAAAAGCAGTGATAGGTGTAACGCGCTACGCCAATATTCAGGAAAAAATAACGGAAAATCAGGTGGCAGACCGTACAAATTCACCCTCGCAGATAAAGCTTTGGGAGGATACTCGCCAACGAGTAGATAATTTGTCGGAAGATAAAAAGCCTGTCCTAACCATTTTAGGTCCTCTGAATGCAGATAAATCAATAGTTAGAAAAAAAATAACTTTTGTTATAGAGATACTAGCCACTATAGGGTTACCTGATTTTACGGTGGATAACTCATTGGAAACTATCTTAGAGAAAGGACGGCCAGATGTTTTAATTTTTTGCGGAGATAACGCCTGGTACGAATCACATTTAGTTGAGACGACCTCTCATCCCGAATTAACTTCGGTACCAAAAGTAGCGGTAGGCAAAATGTCGTTGCTAGTTAAGCTACAACAAGAGAAAGTGTTGGATGCGGTTATACACTCTCGGGCCGATCTTTCACCTCTGTTCAATGTAATTAAGCAAGTGCTACCA
>NZ_JBARYM010000821.1:0-13166 GCF_049647865.1 Tunicatimonas sp.
GCCCTGCCCGAAGATGCCCGGTGTCTGTTCGTTCGGCTCACTAACCGAAAAGGAAGTTTTTTTCGAATCTCTAAATTGAACTACGCCGAAATTAGTGATCTCTTAGAAGCAACGAACCTGCTTTGCCAACAGAAGTTTTTTAGTCGCCTCTGCTCAAGGCACTGTGTAACCTTTGCCGAGGTTTTAAGCATTTTCCCCAAAGCCGAATTACTTTCTTTTTTACCGAAAGAAGAGTTACCGAAAGGCTACCGTTCTCTGAAGAAACCTGAACTCATCGCTTGCGCTACGGAACATTTGAATCATCGTAAAATTATTAGCGCACTACGCCAGCTAGAAGATATTGTTTGCGTTAGTTACGAAGAACAAGTGGCCATGCTGCGCTTTCTGTATTTTGGCGATATTCATAGTGATATGACACAGTTTGTAGTGCGTGACCTAGGGATTATCAAGAACGAATTATTTAATGAAGATAAGCTACAGGCGGCTTATAAAACTCGCCAAGAGGCGGAAGATACTTTTAAGATGCTTCGGGTCTATCAAGATTTTAGAGTACTACGAGATGAAGTAGTTGCCCCAGCCGATGAAATTTACCACTGGTTTCAAAGTCGTAGTTTATCGCGCGAACAGTTTTGTGCCTTAGCTTTGCCTACCTTCGATCGGCTTTCACTTAAAATAGGGAAGCTATTGGAGCAGCAGAGACATCCAAAGTTTGCGCTAGGCATGTATCACCAAACAGATAAACCACCGGCTCGGGAGCGACGGGTTCGGTTGTTGCACAAAATAGGTTGTAAGGATGAAGCCCTTCAACTGTGCCAGTGTATTATGGAAGGTCCGCAAAATGCGGAAGAGCAGTTTTTCGCCGAAGATTTTTATAATCGGGTTGCCAAGAAAAAACGGCGTAAGCAAGCAACCGATTTTCTTTATAATAGCCCCAGCGTCACGCTGCCCACCGAAGTGCAGGGTTGCGTTGAGTTAGGCGTGCTAGAGTATTATCAAAATCAGGGCTACGATGGTTGTTTCGTAGAAAACTATCTTTGGCGAGGCTTGTTCGGATTACTATTTTGGGATATCATATTTGATGAAGATTGTGAAGCTATTCATCACCCGTTTCAAGCTCGTCCTACTGATTTTTATACTCCCGACTTTCTAAATAGACGTAAACAAAAGCTGATGCAGCGATTGGCAGTGTTAGAAAAACCCCGCCGCTTCAAAAAAATTGTTCGCCATCATTACGAATCCAAATTAGGAATAAGTAATCCTATGGTAGGTTGGCACGAGTCGTTGCTACCGTTAGTAGAACAATGTTATCAGCAACTGGAGGCTAAACAAATTGGGACTATTCTGATGGAGATGGCTAAAGACTTAAAAGAGAATAGTCGGGGATTTCCGGATTTGTTCGTTTGGAACAAAAGTGAGTATCGCTTTATCGAGGTAAAATCACCAAATGATCAGCTTTCGGCTCAACAATTATACTGGCTCAATTTCTTTCAAAAGCAGAAAGTGTCGGCACAAGTACTCCGAGTAAAATGGGAAGAAGGCCGAGAAACAATTAGCAATGTGCAGTGAACAATGACAATTTAGCAATCAGCAACATGTCCCAGACTTGATATGGGATCATCAATTAAACCATTCAATTGCTACTGATGTAGATCCCAGCTTCGATACTCACTACCTTGGGCGGTTCGTAACCGAATATTCACTTCTTCACCGTGATTACGGTTTATTTCTGAAAGCAACGCTACTAGTTCAGTCTCATCACCTCGATAATTCATCAGGAAGGTAAAAGGTGAAGCCTCGCTGGTCACTGTTTTCGGACTTACTTTACCAGAAGCATCTACTTCAAAGAAACCGTAATCCCCCTTGTCAAATTTATCCTGCGTAGCTCCCAACTTGGTGAGCTGAGTAACAAAAGAGTTAGCGATATTATCACTAGGCTTATTCAAAAATTGTACACTACCCCAAAGCGCATTTTTAGGAATACGCTGCAGTTGGATTGTCCGGAGATTAATTCCCGCTTCGGCATTTAACACTAACTGGTATGATTCAGGCCTAACGTTCAGTATTCCGGTGTTGGTGATATCCTCACCAATTTGCAGGCTAAACTCATACTCGCCGGTATTTAATGAACCTACATCAACGAAAGCCGAAGCTGGCCCCATTGCTTTTAAACACGCCGTAGGCTCTTCTACTTCATTCAGTTGAATAGCCAACCCGCTGATTCCCTGCTGAAAGTTATAGCTAATACGGTGGTTAATGCAGCCAAAATCGCGAGTAGTGAAAAATTTAAACATCAACAAGCGTTGGTCACCTTCTAAATATTCCTTCATCTCTACATCCACTTCAGTACCAAGCGTATTGATAGCTTCATCCGCCGATTCTTCACAGGCGAATAATCCTACCATACAGAAAATTAGGGCTCGCAGGGTTAGTTTCATACTAGAGATTAAATTGGGACGCCAGCTAAAAAATCTTGAAAACGGATCGTTTCTTTGGTAACGCAAAGAGCTAGTAATAATTATAATAGCCGATCAGTTTATTTCATCCTGCAAGCTAACAGATTTGACGACATAAAAATAAATATTCCTTGATAAAATTAGCTGTTTTTTTGCATTCTACCAAGGCTGCGCCTTAAATACGTTGTAACCTATTATCAGCTAGTATCTCCGCCCCAACATTTGTACTTTACCAGCCACTTTATTTCTAACTCTTAAATCCCAATTCTATGGAATATACTTGGCGTTGGTACGGCCCCACCGATCCAGTTGCACTTAACGACATTCGGCAGGCCGGTGCCACCGGAATTGTTACCGCTCTTCATGATATTGCCCCCGGGAAAGTCTGGACTAACGAAGCAATTGCTAAGCGCAAAAAACTGATAGAAGACTCTCCTCAATATAGTGCTTTGCGCTGGTCGGTGGTAGAAAGCGTTCCAGTAACCGAAGCTGTGAAAACTGGCAGTGATCAGCGAGAGCAAGATATTACCGTGTTTCAAGAGTGTATTCATAATTTGGGCGCAAATGATATTCGAACGGTTTGTTATAATTTTATGCCGGTGCTCGATTGGACTCGGACTGATTTAGACTTCGTACAACCCGACGGATCTACCGCACTACGATTTGATCAAACTGCCTTTGCAGCATTTGACCTCTACATACTACAGCGACCCGGTGCCGAGCGAGAATATTCTGAAGCTGAGCAACAGCAGGCTAAAGACTACGCCAATCAGTTAGATGAACACCAAGCCCAACAACTTCAGCAAAATATTATTGCTGGCTTACCCGGTTCGGATAAGGACTACAGCTTGCAGGAATTTCAGGATGTACTAGATCAGTACCAATCTATTGATGAGAACCAGTTGCGAAAGAATTTGCAGTACTTTCTGGAAAAAGTAGTTCCAGTAGCCGAAGAAGCTGGTGTCAAGATGGCTATTCATCCCGATGATCCACCTCGCCCCCTCTTAGGTTTGCCCCGGGTAGTGAGCACCGAAGCTGATGCTCAGAACTTGTTAGCAATGGTAGACTCACCCAACAACGGACTTACTTTTTGTACCGGATCATACGGAGCCCGGCCCGACAACGACCTGACAGGAATGATAGAGCGATTGGGAGAACGCATTCACTTTCTTCACCTTCGAAGTGTGCAGCGAGAAAGCCGTGATATGAATGGTAGCTTTTATGAAGCTAATCATTTGGAAGGAAGTGCCGATTTATTGAATGTAGTTAAATCTGTAGTAACCTTAGAGAAAAAGCGTCAGGCACGGGGTGTTACTGAACCTATCCCGATGCGGCCCGATCATGGCCACAAAATGCTGGATGATTTGCAGAAAAAGACCAATCCGGGCTACTCGGCTATTGGCCGCCTACGAGGGTTGGCTGAACTGCGAGGCGTAGAAATGACACTGAAACAAAGCTGACCATTCGCTTAAAGTATAAGTTTATCTAAACTAACGTTAAATATTGATTATCAGTAGTTTGCATACTAATATATATTTCTAGCTTTAATAGCTTTCTTATGTGATTTTTGATTGAAGGGCAAACCAGGTGCCTTGGATAAAAGGCACTTTTGGCACCGAATTCATAATAGCAAAATCCTCTCCCCAGTGTGTATCCTCATCCAGAAAGCGAAGCACTCGGGCGGGAGGATTCTTTTCAAACAGGTCCGCAAACGCCTCTCCTGCCGGATAGATACCTCGTCCTATTACGTTCAGCAGTACACTGTCGAACAGGTGAAAGCGACGATTGCTGAATCTATCCGGAGAAATTGTACCGGTAGTAGTCAGTTGCTGCACCAGTTGCTGGCTGTCTCGTTGGATACGCTGAAAAGTATAGCCAGTGGAAGCTTTAGTAGCCCCTCCCGCCGTACCGATCCGAATAATTCGCTCACCCTGCTTTTTCGGATAAGTCATGTCTGTCATCGGTATTACGCCAAACTCCTCATGCACTACTTGGTAGTCTGCATCGGTGAGGCCGAGGTACTGTGGCATATACTTTCGTAGCTCCTGATTGTATCTCTCTGGGTTCAAAAGCTGGGCTGAGAAAATCGTGTATTCTACCAGTGCCGTTTGTTCATCGGTAGGCAGCACGTACATAAAGCGACAGTCGCCCTGCTGATCGATGCGAAAATCCATCAACGTAGCTTCCTGCGGATTAAAGTGGGGCTGATGGGTACGAATTTCCCAACCTTTGAAATGCTGAAGTAAGTACTGATGTCCGTTAGTGCGTTCACCTTCGTATTCGTTGCGTAGGCTACTGAACACCCACGGGCTAGTATAAGTAGACTGGTCCGTGGTTACGCCAGCTAACTCGTCAATTTCCCACAGTTCCCGCACCTCTTCATTGGCTACAGTTACATTGGGAAAGTCCGCCAGGGTTTGGTGCACGTGCTGATAAAAATTGATGCCTCGGATCATTTTGTAGCAATACGGCTGCAAATTCAGCCGCTGAGAAAAGCTAGGACTACGAAAGTACATGCGCTGCCACTGCTGATGCACAATTGACTCAAATGGGCCAGGTTCGGTTTCCCAAAAGCACCACGTTCGGTCATTCTGATTCTTTGGTTCCTGGTCAATCAGTAAAATCTTACGATCTCGCCAGTTGCTGTGTAGCAAATGGTAGAGTAGGCTTAATCCAGCCGCCCCGCCACCAGCGAGGATGATATCATACGGTTGATTCATGCAATAAAAAATGAAAGAACAATTTCGGAAGCTAACATAATTGACAACAACATAACATACACGAAGTTAATTAATAATACCTTAGCCAACGTTTTTCCCCATTTTTGTTGGTATACTCGGCGGAAAGATATGATTATGTAAATTACCCAAAGCAGACTAATTACTGCCTCAATGTACTCCACGGCAGTGTTAGTGATATCTAACCATTGAAATATAACTAGTGGGCAAAATAGTAATAAAGTAAATGAATGAATGTGTAGGGTGTGCGCTAGATGTTGCACATAGTATTGCCCCCGACGTATGTAAAGAAGCCTTAATAACAAGGCAAAAATAGGCATAGCCAAAAACAAGATAATAGGTAAATTTCTAATTGCTGTATTGACAAATGGACTAATTCCATAAAGAACCAGTTTGCGGGTCTGAGCAAAAAGCCTTTTTTCTTTCCAATTCGTAGGTAACGAATCATACTCCATCTTTATCAATGAGTCTAGTACTTCTTGGTCAGTAAGTGATTTGTCTAAAATTACTTGCCGAATACGTTCGGTAGAATCGCTATCTACGGTATCTAAGGATATACCAAAAATTTCACTTCCAAGGCCATCAGTAAACCCCTCTTGAACTCCAGTACTAAACTCGGCAATTCCCGAACTTGAACTCAACGTCACCAGAAAAAAGAATAATAGACTAGCTACCAAATACAACCGCAACGGATGAATATACTCCACTCGCTGCCCCTCGTTGAAACGATTGGTCAGGTAGCCCGGTCGGAAGAATAGGGGTTTGATACTACGACCAATTCGGGTATCGAGGGAGAAGTAGTTGGAAAAGAAGTCTTTGATAAATGTGCCAAAAGAAACATTATTATCATTGTTCTCCTGACCACAACGGGGGCAATAATGGTAGACTGTATTGAGGGTAAGACCGCAGTTGAGGCACTGCTGGGTTTTTCGGCGAATTCTCACGGGTGGCTAGTATTTGAGTGCGAAGTGTTATGGTGTTATGTTTTCAAATGTCCAAAGTTACCTAACCTTGTATTTGTAACCTGAAACTTATAACTAAAACAATCTATTACCAACTACTGCGTGCGGTACTTCTTTAGGAAGAAAGTAGCCTTTGAGTCGCCAAGGGTTTAGGATTGCCCTGTTAGATTTTTATGACCCGTATTTTTCGATAAGAGATAGAATTTCTTTATTGGTAATGTTATCTTTTGTGCCTTTATTATACATTGTTAACAAAAGCACAGTTTCTTCGTCAAGTTGTAGATAAGTGATCACCCTAGCTCCTCCAGATTTACCTTTGCCCTTGGAGGCAATGGTCATTCGTACTTTATAGACGTTTTTGCCTAATGACACCCCTAGAGTTGGGTTCATCCTCAGGTTGGCAAGCAGTTGGGGGTATTCTTTTTTTAAGGAAGGGTATTTCTTGGCTAATTTCTTTAGTTCTTTTTCAAACTGTAGAGAAACCTTTATTTTAAAGTTCATCAATCAAATCATAGGCATCGCGGATCTGTATTTTACCTTCTTTATACAATTTCATCTCTTTGGCTGCTTGTTTAATGCTTCCAACAATCTGTTGCTTAGTATCTCCATCATCATCATTATTCAGTTCTTTAATTTGCTCTTCAGAGACAAATTCAAGGCTTCTGAGAAGCTCCAAAAAAAACTGATATTTGTTGTCGGGAATATTTAAGGTAACCTGTTTCATAATGTAAATATAGCTATAAGTACACAAATTTACATGAATACTTGAACACAAGAAAACACTAACACCGTGCGACGGGTGTCAAGTACCATAGCACTAACCAACTACTGCGTACAGTATTTCTTTAGGAAGAAAGTAGCTTTAGAGTCGCCTAGTGCTTCAGCTTTTTGCCAGTCTTCGCAGGCTTTAGGGTCACCTTGCTGATAGTAGATCATAGCTCGACCGCGAAAGTAGTCCGGGTTTTGATCGCTGTGCGTAATTGCTCGTTCAAAATCGGTTAGGGCCTTTTCGGGATTTTCTTCCAACACGTATAAGTTCGCCCGATTATAGTAAGCTTCAGCGTCTTTTGGGTTCAGTGAGATTACTTTGGTATAATCTTCAATCGCTCCTTTATAATCCTCTAGCTGCTCCCGTAAATAAGCTCGATTATAGTACACACCTTCCAGCTCAGGGTTAAGCTTCAACGCTTGGTCAAAATCAGCTACAGCCCCGTCATAATCGCCCATAAACGATCGTGCCGTAGCCCGATCCACAAACAGTTGAGCATCTTCTTTATCCAGGTTTATTGCGTTAGTGAAATCTACTGAGGCCTGATCATAATTTTCTCGCTTCATATAAGCCAACCCCCGGCGATAGTAAGCCTCTTTTTCGGCAATACCGTTGTCAATTGCTTCGTCGTAGTAGCCAATAGCCACCGGGTAATTTTCCAAATGGTAGTAGGCGTCAGCTAAGTAGTAGATGATACCTACGTCAACCTTTTCGGCTTGGGCTCTTTCTACCACTCGCAGATCATCCCGAGCCTCTTGATACTTCTCCAGCTTGAAGTGAGCAACTCCCCGGTTCTCATAGGCCAGCGTATAGGCCGAGTCTAATACAATCGCTTGGGAATAATCGGCTAGGGAAGCATCGTACTGCTCCAATTTATATTTCGCTTTACCCCGGTTATTGTAGGTGGTAGCCTCTTCCCAACCCTGCTGAATAGCTTGATTATAGTCCGTTAAGGCAGCGGAATAATCTTTAAGCCGGAAGCGAGCGTTTCCCCGTACCGCGTAAGCCTGCGGATAGTTACTTTGCTTGGTGATAGCCGTGGATAAATCGCCCAGTGCCCCCTTCCAATCGCGCGTTTCGTAACGGCTAAATCCTCGTTTAAAATAAACCTCTGATTCACTGATTCCCAGACTAATAGCCTTATCTAAATCAAGTAATACTTCATCGTATTTTTTTCCATCAAACTTTGCGTAGCCCCGAATCATAAAAGCCAACGGCTCTTCGGTTCCCTGCTGAATGGCTTGGTTGATATCGGCAATTACGGCTTGATATGCTTCGTCTTTATTTTCTTCGTTGAGACTATCTATGGTTCGGTAGCGAGCTACACCACGAGCTAGGAACACACGGTCATCAGTGTTCTTAAATTCTACTGCCTGATCTAATTCATTTATTGCCTGCTGATACTGCTCGGTTTGGTAGTACGCAATACCCATCATTCGAAAAATATCAGTTTCTTGACTATCAAGTTCACGGGCTTTCTTAAAGTCCTGAATAGCTCCGGAATAGTCTTCCGCCCAGAATTTAGCGGTGCCCCGGTTGTGGTACGCCTTTGTATAATCGGACTTCTTCGCAATCGCCTGATCAAAATCAGTAATAGCTTCGCGGTAATTTTTTATTAAGAATTTTGCTTTACCCCGATTATTATAAATGAGTGGAGCCTTTTCCGCATCTTGCTGCCCGCCATTGGTTAGTGCCTGATCGTAGGCGCGAATAGCCGTTTCGTGGTCATCGGTCAAAAATTGAGCATTTCCCCAATTGTAGAGCGTGAGTAAGTCATTGGCTCCTTTTGCAACTGCTTGGTCTAAGTCACTAGCCGCAGCCGAATAGTCTTTTTGGGTGTAATAAGCATTTCCCCGGTGGCTGTACACCAGTGCTTCTTCAGCTCCCTTTTTTATAGCCTGAGTTAGGTCACTGATTGTACGTTTTGGCTGATCCAGATACGCGGCA
This sequence comes from Tunicatimonas sp., assembly GCF_049647865.1. Lineage (NCBI taxonomy): Bacteria > Pseudomonadati > Bacteroidota > Cytophagia > Cytophagales > Catalimonadaceae > Tunicatimonas > Tunicatimonas sp. The sequence goes on from NZ_JBARYM010000821.1 coordinate 8,870, forward strand.
GCGTGCCCACTCAAAACGTAGGCCAACCGAGAATCCTCCCCTAGCTGGAAAGCTCGGTCAATATTCTTTTGAACTTCTTTATAGTCCTGCTGATCGTAGTAGATTTCCGCCCTATATCGGTACGCCTGGGGTTCGTTAACTCCCATCGTAATAGCTTCATTCAGCGCGGTTAACGCTCGCTCGTACGCTTTGGTCTTATATAAAGAGTAACCCAGCAACTTGTACAGCAATTTGGTACTGATACCCGCTTTACTAGCTTGAGCCAAATCTTCTTCAGCCTTAGCATAATTTTCTTGTAGATAATACGCTTGCCCCCGGTACAAATAAGCCTCCGACAACTGAGCATCTCTAGCAATGGCTTTGTCAAAGTCTACTAGTGCACTAGGCACATTTTCTTGCTCCAGTTTAGCTTGCCCTCTTTTCAAAAATACTTGAGCATTCTTAGATCCTAATGCCACCGCTTGATCCAAATCCTGAATAGCCGGACCGGTTTCACCCTGATCTAACCGGATGTTAGCCCGATGCCAGTAGACCAGCGTATCCTGACTACCCAGCGCAATGGCGCGATTAAGTTCGTCAATAGCAGTTTGGTTCTTAATAAAGAATTTAGCATTTCCTAACCACTCGTAAACCGGCAAATCATCAGCACCCTCCTGCACTGCCAAGCTAAGAGCTTCCACTGCCGACGTATAATTTTTCGCTCGGTACTCTCCTTCGCCCCAGTGCCGATACGTAATCATATCGCCCCGACCCTGCTCAATGGCTTGCTTCAGATTGGGAACGGCTTTAGAAAAATCGCGAACCTGCGCCTGCGCATTACCCAAGGTGTAGTACACTTCGTCAGTCTCCTCACCCTTAGAAACCGCTTTTTCCAGGTTCTCAACAGCTGATGGAAATTGCTTCAAATAGTACTGAGCACCGCCCAGCAGCGCATAATTCTTTCCGTGGGTCATCCCTAATTCTTGCGCTCGTTGAATATCAGCCAGCGAGGGTTCGTACAGTTTTTGATCGTAGAAAATGGCCCCTCGCATATGGAATAGCTCAGCCTCTTCTGAACCCGCTTCAATAGCTTTAGTTAAAAATGGCATTCCGTCTTGGGGCTGCTTTAAGTAGATATAAGCTTTTCCTAGCAAGTGAGCAATTTCAGTTTCCGTTTTTGCAGGCAGCAGTGTCTCTACAGCTTTCAGATAGTTTTTCTGGGTGAAATACGCTGTACCCAAAGCCATCCAAACTTCGGAAGCACGATTTTCTGGCTGTATTTTTTCTAACGAAGTAATTACATTTGTTGGTCGATTAAGTTGATGGTAGGCGAGTCCAAGATGACGATACAACTCATCGGTCAGCCAATCGGCTTCTTTCGCGCTTATAATCTTTTCTAAGTCTCGTACTGCCTCGTTATATTTTTTGGCCGAGAAGGCGGTAATTCCTCGGTAGTAGTTAAGCTCTGAGCCGCTCAAACCCTCTTTTTCGGCTTGCTTAAAAGCTTGCAGTGCTTCCCCGTACTGTCCCAGCTCCCGATGCGCCATCGCAACCTGGAACGTAGCTTCCGGAGTAGATTTGCCCATACTGGCTGCCCGTTGGTACGATTTGATAGTGGCTTCCCACTGCTTAAGTTGGTACTGCGCTTCGCCCAGATTGCTCCAGCCTTTGGCATAACTTTCTTTTACAATTACCGCCTGAGTGAAATCTTCAGCCGCCCCGCTGTAATCCTTCTGATAAAATTTTGCTTTACCTCGGTTGTTGAACACTAGTTCATCTTGCTGCCCACGCGTTATTGCTTGATCATAATCCTTGATAGCTTCAGCGTAACTATCGGTTCTAAAATGAGCATTTCCGCGCGTGTAGTACGCATCCGGTTGCTGGGTTCCCTCCTTAATGGCTTTGCTCAGATCTAAGACCGTCTGACGATAATCCTGATTACGATACTGAAGCAACCCTCGATAGTAAAATACCTCAGCACTATACGCCCGGAAGGAAACGGCTTGATTCAGGTCTTCTAGTGCCGCATCGTATTTCTCCAGTTGGTAGTTAGCAATACCACGACCTTCGTAGCCTTCAGGCTTCTTCGGATATTGAACGATATATTGCGTATAAGCCACTTTGGCTCCCGACCAATCCTGGTTGGTTGCTTTTTTCTGGGCTTCCGCCAAATAATCGGGGGATGGTACATCCTGGGCAGTGGCCAACTGAGAGAAAATAGCTCCCCAAAGAATGATAAAAACGGTTCGTATTTGTCTTTTCATGGTAATTTGCTCGGCACAGTGTTGATTACGTAACGAGTAAATTTACCTTTTCAGGCGTCCGCTTTAGTTATAATATAGCGGCTTTTAGCAGAGGTGTAAGGTATTGTAAAAAGTTACGGAGGTTCATTAACACAAAAAGCCAGTCCCTAAACAGGAACTGGCAAATAAGCAGTTTTTAAAATAGTTTTTAAGCCTCGGTCACAATGTGCACGAAAGAGCGATCTTGACGCCCCCTCTTAAACTGCACTTTGCCGTCGGTTAAGGCAAAAAGTGTGTGATCTTTACCCATGCCTACGTTTGTGCCCGGATGATGCTTAGTTCCCCGCTGACGAACGATGATGTTTCCAGCAATTACGTTTTCGCCGCCAAATTTTTTAACCCCAAGTCGTTTACTTTCCGAATCGCGTCCGTTCTTGGAACTACCGGCTCCTTTCTTATGTGCCATTATATTTTATATTTAATTAGGTTAACCTTCTATTTAAGCGTTCAGTTCTTTCGCCTGAGGAATCCATTCGTCCTGCACCATCTCTATGGTAACACCATCTACTTCCTCCGCTAATTTTTCCACTTCTTCGGAAGAAAGATCAATGATCTGTTGATAGGTGTGAATTCCGTGCTCGTTCAAAGCTTTCTCAAAAGCTGGCCCTACTCCATTGATTTTCTTCAAATCGTCAGCCACAGCAGTTTCTGCCTGCACAGGTTCAGCTTTGGGAATATCAACTTGCGGGGCTTCTTCCTTTTTAGCTTTTTTACTCGCCTTCTGGCCTTTCAGCAGAATATCATCAATCATGATTTTGGAGTAACCTTGGCGGTGTCCCTGCTTTTTCTTGTAGCCCTTACGGCGTTTTTTCTTAAATATGATCACTTTATCGCCGCGACCGTGCTCCAAGATGGTTCCGGCAACGCGAGCTCCACCTACGGTAGGGGTGCCTACTTCTACTCCGTTATCGTCTTCGATAAGCAGCACCCGATCAAATTCAACGGAAGCGCCGGCATCGCCTGCCACACTGGGGGCATACAAGAACCGATCTTTTTCTACTTTAAATTGCTTTCCGGCTATGTCAACAATTGCGTACATAATACTTAGATAGTTGATAATTGATAGGGAAGAATTGATAATGAATTAGTACTCTAAATTCATTTTGCAACAACAAACCCCCAATCAATTAGTGAATAACTGTTTTCTTTCTCCTTGAGAAACGAGGCGCAAATATAGCGTTTTCTCTGGTTCTCACCAAGAATAGAGCATCTTTAGTTCTGAAAACTAGCGGGTATAAATATGAGTTCCATTATTTACGTTCAGGTTGATTGAGGGCGGTAGCTCAATGGTGAACCCGCACAAATGCGCAGGAACAAGTGAATGTACCATGCAAAAGCCGATCGAGCGAGCTGTTTAGCTTGTTTCGGCAAAGCTGTAGATATAATCCATAGATATCCGATCATTCAATCCATTAGCGTAGTGTACTTTTCGGATAATGAGGTCTTCGTCTAGTAAGAACTCCGCTGGTATGGTGTTGATCGATTCTCCGTCAGCCATAGGATGCATAGGCAATCCTTTAAGTTTGGCTTTAATTGCCGTTTGAATAAAGGAGGTCAAATGGCTCTTCACTGATTTTGCGGCTGAGCTTTCCAGACCATAGGTTTGATACCAAACTTTTTCAGGATCAGAAATTAGAGGAATAGGGGAAATTTCTTGGTGAAACGTACTTGACAGCATAATCTGCTTTTTTGATTCAAAAAAGAGAATCATTTCTAAGTTTTTTTCCTTCAGATTCTCGTGTTCTTTTTGTAAAGCATGCACTCTAAGGTTACAGAAGGGGCAGCCAGCGTGGCGGAAGAAGCCAATAAATACTTTCTTTCCGCGAAAAGTCTCCAAATTAGTAACACGGTCGTAAATGTCAATTAGCTCAAAAGTTGGTGCCGCCACATTAATTGTTAGCGGATGATGATTTAGCACTGCATTTCCCATAATTCAAGCGGCCGTTTATTGATGAATTTTTTGATTAAGCTTTTAAAGCGTACTATCATAAAGTTATACGCTTATTTGAATATAC
>NZ_JBARYM010000822.1:0-4250 GCF_049647865.1 Tunicatimonas sp.
GTTTACTGCCGACCCATGCGCTTAAGCATCCGATTCCACTTGTTAGGAATCATTAGCGGCTCGGGGTAGTCTTGGCCTAATTTAAAGTTGTTTTGTCGCTGTTCTTCTTCGGTGAGTAAAAAGGTAATTGGAATAAGCTCTTCAGGAAGTTTGGCGAGTTGAGGTAACCATTTCCGAATATATTCTCCCTTAGGATCATAGTGAGTAGACTGCCACAGAATGTGGGTGTAGCGCCATACCACCGCTTGGAAATACCAATTGATCCAGTTACTGGTCACATCGTAATCAATTAAAAGCGACTCAAAGTAGCTGGCTCCCCAGGTCCAGTCAATTTCCAAATCACGGGTGAGGAAGGTAGAAACATTCACGCGTCCGCGGTTCGACATAAAGCCGGTTTGGTTCAGCTCCTGCATATGCGCATCTACGAACGGAATACCGGTTTTTCCCTGACACCACCTATCGAAGGTACTACGGTCGTAGCTCCACTCAACGCTTTTGTCGTAGATACCCTTCTTCCAAAAAATCTTATTACCGTATTTTAATCCTAGAAACTTGAAGTAGTCGCGCCACAGCATTTCAAAGATGAGCCAGTAGGTGGAAATATTGCGGGTAATTTGCTGTTCGTAGCGCTTAACCTCATAGTAAATTCGGCGGGGCGAAAGGCACCCCAGTGCTAGCCAGGGTGAGAACTTTGAACTATAATCCATGCCTAGCGACTGATTGCGCGTCCATTTGTAGCGAGTCAGTAGCTCGGAGTCAAATAGGTAATGCTGTAGCCGTGCTAACCCAGCTGATTCACCACCAGGATAGTTGCTCTCTTCGTTCAAATGCTGAGTAAAGCCGAGTTCCGATAGAGTAGGGATAAATGTGGGTTCAACATTGGCCACCCAGCTAATGGTTTTTGGGGTAGGGAACTCATCTCGCACCGATGCTTTTTTAGTGCCTTCGTTGCGAAAGGCCTTAAAGGCTTCAGGAGTATCCGAGGGCTCAAACGGTAGGTCGTCGGGATGATAGAGCGTAAGCCCCCAATGAAAGTAAGGTTGGCAATTAGTGCCTTTAAGTTGTTGCTCAATGGCCTGTTCAACCTGGGTTTCTTCCTCGGTTACTTCGCTTAGCAGGTGAACCTCATTCAGCTTGTATTGAGCTACTAGTTTTGGGATAACTTCTTCTGGTAAGCCTTGCCTCACCAGCAACTGTCCACCTAATTGCTGACATTGTTCGTTAAGATCTTCCAAACTTTCTAGTAGAAAGCGGGCCCGGTGAACACCCGTTTTTTTAAATCCTACTTCAAGTTCTGCAAATTGCCGGGGATCAATACAGTACAGCAGCAGTACTTCATCAGCCTGACTAAGGGCTGCCGAAAGGGCAGGATTGTCGTGCAACCTCAGGTCGTTACGAAAATAGACTAAAGCCTGGCTCATGAGGTAGATGATTTCTTCTTAGGAAACCGTCGGTTAGAAGGTTTCTTGCGGCTACCGTGCTTCGCCATTACCTCGTCGGCCAACTGTCGAAGTTCGGGCAACCGGCGCATTTCGTAGATTCTGCGCTTAGCTTCTTTTGCGGTAGCAATATGGTCTACGATAGGGTAGGGGTAATGCTTGCCAATAATACACTGGCTTTCTTCCTGAACGATAGCGGGCATTTTAGCTGGCTCATGAATATATTTTAGCGGAACCTTCACTAATTCGGGAACCCAGCGTTTAATAAACACTCCTTCGGGATCGTGGTCTTTTCCCTGTTTGGTGGGGCTGTAAATTCTTACAGAATTAATTCCGGTAGTGCCACTTTGCATTTGCAGTTGACTATAGTGAATCCCCGGTTCGTAATCTGTCCATTGTTGAGCTAAGTAGTGTCCGAACTGTCGCCAGTCCAGCCACAGATTATAAGCCGCAAACGAAACAATCATTGCCCGCATTCTAAAGTTCAGATAACCCGTTTCCTGTAGCGCGCGCATACAGGCATCTACCATTGGAAAACCCGTTTTCCCTTCACACCAAGCTTGGTAAAACTCGGAGTTGAATTCGCTTTCCCGTAGCTGATCGTAGGGTGGAATGAAACTCTGAAATTCAATGCCAGGATCACTCTCCAGCTTTTGTATAAAATGACTTTGCCAGTGCAAGCGAGCTTCAAACGCTCGCATCGATTTTTTCCAGCCACCAGCATCCTCAGTAGTATCATCTTTGAGTTCCGATCGTCGTTTCTTTAGCGCTTGCACCACAGTCTTCAAGCTGATGGTGCCGTAAGCAATGTGCGGACTCAACCGCGAGCAGTGATCGAAGGCACTAAGCGGACTGGATAGTGCGTAATGGTAGGGCTGACCTCGCTCGTAGAGAAATGATTGCAGCAGCTCCTGAGCAGCCTGTTCGCCCGGGGGTTGTATCGTGCCCGGTAATTTCGGTAGTTCTAGCTGTTCGCTCGTAGGAATTTCCCCAAGGTCTAGTCCTTTAATAGTCGGGAGCTGGTGAGGTGCCGGAAGAATATCTTCGGTCATCCGCTTCTCCCAAATCTTCGACCAGCCGTCGCGATCATTCAATACTCTTACTACTCCGTTTTGGTAAAATTCGTGAAACTGAATCTGCTGGGATTTCGCCCACTGACGAACGGCTTGATCGCGCTGAAAAGTGATGTCGTTACCGGTTTCTTCGTGAGCGTATAGAGTAAAGATTCCCAACTCATGATGTAGGGTTTTGAGTACTTCCACAGCATCGCCCACTCGAAGAATAAGCGGTTGCCCTCGCTGAGCTAAGTTTTCTCGTAGCTCCGCCAAACTGCCTCGGATAAACTCCCAGTGACGGGTACCAAAATCGGGGGCGTTAATGACCGTTGGTTCCGCAATATACAAAGGAAGAACAGGACCATTTTGCGCGGCTTCGTAGAGTGGGCGGTGGTCGGAGACGCGCAAATCGCGCTTGAACCAGACTACTTGGACGTGATTTATAGGACTCATAACGTAAGATCAAAAAGTACCTTATAAACCGTGCTCAACCCTAAAAGTTATCGCTTCTTAAATACAAAGAATATAGTGGTCGCTAGCTGCATGTATTCAATCATTCGCTTACTCACTCATTCCGTAGGGAGTCTATCGGGTTGGCGAGGGCGGCTCGGATGGATTGGAAACTGACGGTTAGCCATTCAAGGGATTGACCGAAAATAGCCCCCGGAGATACCGGGAAAATTTTTAGAGAAGTAAATACTAACGGCCCAATCGCGTATTTTTTTTATAACGAGCCGGTGGCATTTTCTTTATTTCAACCACGCTAGATCAAATGTAAAACCGGGTAATACCGTTTTTCCCGAAAGAGTTTGGTCAAAGCCGATGGTTGGTTCAACCTTATTGTCGTGGTATATCCAAGCTTTTTCTTCTTTAGGAAAAATCAGCCATCCCATTCGGCAGCCGTTAGCCATCCACTCATCCATTTTTTCTTGCGATTCTTTCAGGGTGTCCGATGGGGAAATCAACTCAACAATAAAGTCGGGACAAAGGGGCGGGAACTTCTCTTGTTCATCGTAAGATAAAGCATCCCACCGCGACTTCGCTATCCAGGCCGCATCCGGTGAGCGCATGGCCCCGTTGGCCAGAAGAAATCCTGTAGATGAGTTAAAAACTTCGCCCAGGCCATTTTCGTCGTTCCAAATCCACAGCCGAGACGTAATACTACTATTTTTCTTTCCAGTGAGTCCTCCGGTAGGAGACATGATAATAATTTCTCCGTAAGTGTTTCGTTCAAACCTTAGGTCACGATTCTCCTGACAGAAAGCATAAAATTCATCGTCGGTGAACTGTAAGGTCTTGGGCAGTTTAATCGCATACTTTTCCATAAGAGGAAAGATAAGAAATATTGCTAATAAGTGATAATTTTGAGTATGCTCTTACTTCTATCTATCTCGTTCGTTTACATTGTGCTTTTAACAATCTACCCATGGAGCAAAGAGCCTACCGCCAAATTGGTCAACTAAATTACTGAGCGCGATAAAAAAACGGGGCAGACCTACTTATAAGTACCGGTAGAAGATCAGAAAACGGTAGAAGGAGCGATTACCATGCTAAGCACACTGTTCAAGGTATTGCAGTAATTGATCAGAACGTATGTCTACGGCAGATGAGGATAATCTACAATGCAGTTCGTGTCCGCTTTATCATTCCTCTACTGTCAGCATCGCGCGGCGAACCGTCAGGATGTTCGGGATAGGTGAGGATGAACGGGATACTGATTGCGGCTAATTACTCTGTCAATTCCCTCATCCTGCCC
>NZ_JBARYM010000823.1:0-8089 GCF_049647865.1 Tunicatimonas sp.
GGAAGTTTGTAGTGCAGCACCTCTACCGGTTGAAATGGAATTCCTGCAGCCTGAAAAGGATTTAAACCAATAGAGTACAAATCTATTTGTGGCACGCCCGGGTACTTTTTTTCAGCAAACACGTAGGAAAATTCTCGCTTAAGACTTTCTTGCACCCGAGGGTGGGCGTACACGGGCATTGACTGCTGCTGCAAAAAGTTAAAGCTCCGCACATCATCCATACCGGCGGTGTGATCTTTGTGCTCGTGAGTAAATACCAGCGCATCTAACTGCCGAATGCGATTAGCCAGCATTTGCTGACGAAAGTCGGGTCCAGAATCAATGACAATACTTTTTTCATCTACCTGAAGGTGTACGGAAGTACGCAGGCGCTTATCGCGAAAATCTACCGAGGTACACACCTCGCAACTGCACCCAATCACTGGCACGCCTTGGGAGGTGCCGGTACCTAAAAATGTTACTTTCAAAGGGGATTGGGTATTTCCAATAACTCTACTAATAGTTTTTGTTGCTTAGGCGATAGCTTTTCCGGATCAATATCCAGCTGACGAACAATTTCTAGCAGGCAGTTTATTTTTCCTTCCAGCGTATAGTACTTGTTAACGATAACTAGGCAGGTATCACGCAGTATGCAATAGCCCGATTTAAAGTTTCCTTTCTCGTAGCGCAAAACATAACCCGACTCATTCAGTAAATCTTCAAGTTTGCGAAGGTAGTGAGGGGTGTATTTTATTTGCATAGTCTTTTAGTCTACAGTCAATGGTCAACAGTCCACAGTGCTGGTAATGACTGGTGAATAATGATAAATATAGGCAGTTCGTCATTATTCATTCTCTGATCATTGCTCTCTCTACCTTTTACCCTTCTACCGTTTACCGTTTACCGTTTACCGTTATTCCGTATGTTTTTTTACTACTTCTACTAAATGGTCGAAGTTAATGGGTTTGGGAATGTATTCATCCATACCTGCTTTTTCAAAATCCTCTTCGGTATAATTGCTAGCATTGCCGGAAATAGCGATAATCGGCACCTGAGATTTCTTGTCATCATCCATATTGCGGATTTGCTTGCTGCATTCCATACCATTCATTTTGGGCATATTGATATCCATTAGAATGATATCGTAATTTTTCTGCTTCAGCATATCCAATACTTGCTGACCATCGCGGGCCGACTCAATATCGTAATTTTGGAACTGAAGAACTTTCTTTGTTAGGTTCTGTATTACCGAACTATCTTCGGCTACGAGCACTTGCTTTCTATCGGCCATAATCTTAATTTTTCTGGTTGATACATAGGTTATTCTTGGTAACTATCTTGGAATCGGACAAATTCCTGAGTGAGAGTTTTAAAATCTTGATGAAGGTTATTTCGGTTGTTTTCTTTTAAATTTGATTCGATGAGTTTAGCATAATGCGCAATACTTTCCAAACCCAAAGTACCAGCATTACCCTTTAATGTGTGCAATTTAGATAAAATTTGCTGATAATTACGGTTTTCTATTCCATCAGCCGCATCGGCTAGTAATTCTTTCGCTTCCATTTCAAACTCTTGCAGACTTTCTACTACCAGTTCATTGCCACCGTATTTCTCCAGCATTTTCAATGTATCCCAATTGATTAGTTGTTGCGAACCGTTAGCCACCTCATCTTCGGAAGCAACAGATGCTTCCCCTTCTTGATCCAGTCCGAGTAAATCGGCGGTTTTGGTAATAATATTTTTTCGGATAGGCTTGGCCAGATAATCATCCATACCAGCCTCCATAAATTTTTCTTTATCGCCCGGCAAGGAATACGCTGTGAGTGCCACAATGGGAGGAGTATTAGGAAGATCCATAGCCCGGATATGCCGAGTAGCTTCAATCCCGTCCATTCCAGGCATCTGAATATCCATATAAATAACATCAAATACTTGCTGTTGCACTATGCTAATTGCCTCCTTACCACTACTAGCGAGGGTTACATCGCAGCCACTTTTCTTAAGCATCTGGCACACCACTTTACGATTGATAGCATTATCATCAACGACCAAAATTCGTGGCACAACATCCGTAAAATAAATAATACTAGTTTCAGATGAAGTTTGCTGAATTTCATCGGCTTGAGCCGCTTTAGCGACAAATGTAAACCAGAAAGTACTCCCTTGCTTAGGTTCGGAATACACTCCAATAGTACCCTGCATCAAACTAGTGAGTTGCCGAGCAATTGACAAGCCCAATCCAGTACCTTTGTACTTCTTGGAGGTTGAAGGATCTACTTGGTTAAAGCTCTCAAATAACTCATCTTGGTCTTTTTGAGATATGCCAATACCTGAGTCTTGTACTGAAATTTTAATGATGTGTTTATTGGCTATATCCAAATCTTTATTTTCAGCGGCAACCTCTTCTACCCGAACGGTCACCTGCCCGCGCTCCGTAAATTTAATGGCGTTGGAAGTAAGGTTGGATAGTATTTGCAGCAGCCGGGTTTCGTCTACCCAGAAATACTTAGGCAATCCTGCTTCAAACTGGTACTCAAACTGAAGATTTTTAGAGGCTGCCTGCTGGGCGAAAAGGTTATGATTTTTTTCTAGTATTCCTTCCAGTGGTAGAGCCGCTAAATACAACTGCATTTTACCGGCTTCTATTTTGGATAAATCCAGAATATCGTTCAAAATGGTGAGTAAAGTCTCCGAAGAATATTTAATGGTCTGCACATAATCAGCTTGTTCTTCATTTAAGCGAGTATCGGCTAACATATCCACCATACTAATCACCCCGTTCATAGGAGTGCGAATCTCGTGGCTCATATTTGCCAAAAAAGCCTCTTTTGCTTTTAACGACTGCTCAGCCACATCTTTTGCTTTCTGCAATGCACGAGTAGTTTCCTTAAGCTGGGTAATGTCACGTAGTACTCCCTCTATTTCAGTGGTCTTACCCGATAAGTTACCAACCAGTCGCACGTTGCATATACAAGGAATTAATTTACCGGATTTGCTAATAACAGTGGCCTCAAAATTCCGAACCCGCCTGTTTTTTACTAGTTGGCGGATAAGATTCTTCGTTTTCTTATCGTACAAGTAATAGTTCGTTATGTCTCGACCTTCTACCTCGTCTACCGCATAGGCCGCAAGTTCCTGCACTGAGGGGCTAACCAGAGTAATTGTTCCATCTAAGCGGCATCGGAAGTAAATGTCTTGAAATGACTCAAATATGGTTCTGAATTTTTCTTCACTTTCAGTAAGTGCTTGCTCCGACTGAAGACGCTGAGTAATATCATGCGCAATACCCGATATTTCACGAATACTTCCGTCCTCTCGGTAAATTGGGTTCAGGTAAACGGATTTCCAGACGACAACATCTTTACCGAACTTCATCTTAGATACAAAATGGGCGATGTCTCCCTCAAATACTTGCAAGTATTTATCCTTCCACTGGGTGAAGTATTGCTTTGTGGTTTTTTGGTCTAATGGATTGTATACCTCACCTAACATGGGTTCTACGCCGTAGTGAGAGTGAAATGTAGTCTTAAAATTATGATTGAAAGTAGTGAGACGTAAATCTTGGTCTACTGACCAAATGAGGTGCGTACTGCTTTCCAGAATAGCTTTTAATTGACCAGTGTAATCTCGTAAAGCTTCTTCGCTTCGCTTTCGCTCCACAATCAGCGCAATTTGCCCTGACACAAAATCAAGAAGTTCAAAATCATTGACGCCTACTTGATTGCCTTGGTCAAATTTTTGTAAAGCGAGAATGCCTACTACGGTGCCCCGAATTTTAAGCGGAATACCAATCCATATCTTGGGTACTTCCGGGGCACTGGGAATTTTCTCTGACCGCTGTAGTTCATAAATATCATCTTGGTGCAAGAATAGCGGATGATCTACAAGTACAGTGTAGTGACAAAGCGCTCTGAAAGCTTTATGCTGGTTTTCATCATTGTAACGCTTATTATCCTGGCTTTTTTCGTAGACGAAGTTTAACTGATCTTCTTGCCAGATAGCAATGGCTAAATCTTCAGTAGCTATGGTTTTATCCAGCTCCCGATGAATATTTGGATACAGGTTATCCAGATTGGGACTTTGTAGCACTAAATTCGTGATACTGTAGTATAAACTTCGAGCCTGATCAGCGCGCACCTGATCGCTGAGATCGTGAAATACCCCACGCACTTTCACTTTTCCATCCTGCAAGCTAGCGGTCAATGTACCGGAGGCATGAATAATCTCATTTTGGCTCGAGGCAAATACTACCCGAAAACTATCCGATTGATTTTGGGCTAAAGTTCTTTTCCAGTAGGTAACAAATTGTTCACGATAAGAGGGTGCAACAATATCGAATAGAGACAACTTCTCTATGTCAGCGTTCCGATACTTCAGCTTATCATGAAAAGTCTTGTTCGCCATCAAAATTACCCCTTCTTCGTTGGCTTCTACAATTAGATCGTACGCCCGATTGTAAAGCTCGGCTAACTGACGATTGCTTTGTTGTAGCTTTTTCCGAACTTGTTTGTGCTGGGTAATATCCTCCGCAATAATGGTGAGTCCCTGTTTCCCCTCCTGATGAAGAACAATACTCTGAAGGTTAATAGTTAGCTTATGGCCAAAAGAGGTACGGATGAACTGCTTAATACGGCTGGTTTCTTTCCGATCTTTGGTTAATGTAACAAACCGGTCGATGGTAATTTTCTTCCCTCTTACTGGTTCTAGCTCATCGAACAAATTCCGTCCTCTCATCTCATCCAGGGTTCTTCCCACTGCTCCCGCAAAAGCGTGATTACAATAAGTAACTTCCCCCACTTGATCGGTAGAAACGACCAATAACTCAGAATGCAGTAACGAATCCTGCAAGTGATTCAACGAGACTATAGCAGCTTGTTCTTCCCTTTTCATTCGGGCAATTTCTGCTTTTAGTTGCTGATTCTCTTGTTCTAATGATGATGGTTTCTCAATACTAGCCATAGAGAATTTATGGATTTTTTCAATTTACGGAATAAGCGGGTACAAATCCAAAGCTAGGCATTTCCCGTAATGCTGGTATGACCCAACCAACGCTTATCATGGTCGTAGGACCTACTGCCGTAGGAAAAACGAAAGTATGCATTCAGCTAGCACAACACTACCAAACTGAGATTATCTCTACCGACTCTCGGCAATTTTATCGTGAGATGACCATAGGGACGGCCAAACCGAATTTTAACGAATTAGCACAAGTTCCACATCATTTGGTGAATAGCCTGTCTATTACTCAAGACTACGATGTAAAGCAGTTCGAGCGAGATGCTTTGTCAAGCATTAAAAAACTATTTCATAAGTACCCGTTCGTTGTTGCTACCGGTGGCTCGGGCTTATACGTGAAAGCACTGTGCGAAGGAATAGATGCCATGCCTGATATTTCTGAAGAATCTCGCAGTTACTGGCAAGAACAATATGAAGCAAACGGATTAAAATTTTTGCTGGAAGAGCTACAACAGATCGATCCAACTTATTACGAACAGGTTGATCAACAAAACCACCGCCGAATACTGCGGGCTCTGGAAGTTTATCACAGTTCAGGGAGACCCTTTTCTGAATTTCGGAAGAAGCAAAAACATTCTAAGCCTCGTCCGTTTCAGATCATCAAAATTGGTATTACGATGGACCGAAATACACTCTATCAACGAATTAATCATAGGGTTGATCAGATGATAGAAGCTGGATTAGAAGCGGAGGCTAAGGTACTTGCGCCCTATCAGCACATGAACGCGCTGCGTACGGTAGGCTACCAAGAATGGTTTCCGTACTTTGCAGGACAATATGAGCGGGATGAAGCCATTCGCTTAATTAAACGTAACAGCCGACGCTACGCCAAACGACAATGGACGTGGTTTAATAAAGACCCGGAAATTAGTTGGTTTGATACCGATCTACTGAGTAGTCAATTACTGCCCCATCTTATTAAGCACATTGATATGCAAAACGTGAAATGTGAAATGTGAAATGTGAAAAGTTAGAAGCTGTGGACTGTGGACTATTAGCAATCAACCATTTAACAATTCAGCAATTTAGCCATCCATGCACCATAACTACTACTTTTTACGCCAACTCACCGATTCACTTCGATCTCATTTATTGGGTATGAAGTTAGGTGCCTGCTTTAGTCAGAATAAAGATGAACTGATTCTGGGATTCTATAGTGCTGCTAGCCAAAAAGAATTTTTTATTAAAGCACACTTTGCCTCTTATTTTTGTTGTCTACAATTTCCAGCTCAGTTTCATCGGGCTAAACGCAATAGCGTTGACCTATTTTCAGAGCTTTTAGATCAAAAACTTACTGAAATTCAGCAATTTGCTAACGAACGTAGTTTCTGGTTGCACTTTGGCGAACTAGGCTTACTGTTTAAAATGCACGGTAATCGAGCTAATTTACTGCTTACTAAAAACAACAAAGTAGTTGATGTTTTTCGGAATAGTTTGGCAAACGATCATTCGCTGAATATTTCTTCTCTTAACCGTTCGTTGACTGTAGACCGCGTTGCGTTTGATGCTGCCGGAGGGGATATTCGTCAGCTTTATCCCACATTTGGCAAGATTCCTTTGAGTTACTTACAGCAGCAGCGCTATGATGATAAATCTGCTGATGAACAGTGGGAACTGTTACAGTTGGCACTCACTACTCTAGAAAATCCCACCCAGTACTTTGTAGTTGAGTGGCAAGGCAAGTTGCATCTGAGTTTACTTCCGCTCGGTAATCTGATAACGCAATTTACCGAACCAATACCCGCCCTAAATGATTTTTTTCTTCGTAAAATCAAACGTATTCGGCTCGATAGCCTGAAAGGGAAATTGCTGCAAAAATTAGAGAAACAGAAAAAACAGAGTGAGCAATACATTCGGAAGAATCAACGCGCTTTAGCAAAGTTAGAGACTGGCCTCCAGCACCAACAAATAGCGGACATTCTGATGGCTAACCTTCATCAAGTTTCGACTGGAGTTACCGAAGTCGCGTTGTTTGATTTTTATCATGATCAAACGGTCAATATTAAGTTGAACCGTCAGCTTTCTCCTCAGAAAAACGCGGAACGTTATTACCGCAAGGCAAAAAATCAGAAAATAGAGGTGGATCAGCTTCGCAAAAATATTGACCAGAAAGAATCGCAGCTAATTGCTACGGAAGTTCACCTAGAGTATTTGGAACCACTGGATGATCTATCGGAAATTCGGCAGTACGCTGAGGAACATCAGTTACTGAGTGGAAAGGCAGAAGAAGAAAAGACTTTTCCCTTCCGAGTATTCAACCTAGATGGTTACGCCGTTTGGGTAGGAAAAAGTGCCAAAAATAACGATGAGCTAATTCGCAACTACGCTCATAAAGACGATCTGTGGCTGCATGCCAAGGATGTAACCGGCTCGCACATAATTATTAAACAGCAAGGCAATCAACCGCCTCCCCCCTACGTGGTGGAACAAGCGGCTCAAATCGCAGCGCACTACTCCAAACGAAAGAGTGATTCTCTCTGCCCCGTGATTGTCACTCCCCGCAAATACGTCCGAAAGTCCAAGAACCTACCACCGGGAGCCGTTATCGTTGACCGAGAAGAAGTATTGATGGTAGAACCTAAATTGCCAGAAGCTTAAATAGTAACGAAGTTTGACAATACTTGCCATTAGATGTATCCTAGTGTAACAGTTAAGTAACAAAGTAATGAATGTATCCCTTCCCTGATTTAGAGCAATTCGTGCAAGATAAGGTGAGCACTGGCCGCTATCGGTCATCTAGCGAAGTTGTTCGCGAGGCACTGCGTCTACTGGAAGAAAAAGACCAAGAACGGCATCACCGGCTTGAAGCCCTGCGAGCCGCTGAATATGGATAGCATTATTTCTGAGGCCCAAGCAGAACGAGCCGCGAAAAAAGCTTATTCAATAGGCAGTAATATTCAGATCGTTCGGGTGCTTCACGGAAGAAGAGATATGGAGAATTTATTTTAACCTAAAGTATTACTCAATCAACTCCATCTGCTCCTCAGTTATATCAGCGTTGTGATAAACCTTCGCTACGTCGTCATCGTCTTCCAACACATCAACTAGTTTCATTACACTGAGTAGGGCTTCGTCGTCAAGCGTTACGCTGGTG
>NZ_JBARYM010000824.1:0-1983 GCF_049647865.1 Tunicatimonas sp.
GCATATTGCCCAGCGATTTCTCATCGAGAATAAGGAATATGCCTTCGTCTTTACAAGTTATTATGCTAATTTTGCCCGCAAATTTAAAAACATACGAGAAGCATGGTTGAAGAACAAATCCGTTACAAAGTAAAAGACATAGCCCTAGCCGCTTGGGGAAGGAAAGAAATCCGCTTAGCTGAGGCCGAGATGCCAGGCTTAATGTCCCTTCGAGAAGAATATGGCCCACAGCAACCGCTTAAGGGAGCGCGGATTGCAGGCTGTTTACACATGACTATTCAAACGGCAGTACTGATTGAAACTCTGGTAGAGCTAGGAGCGGAAGTAACTTGGTCGTCTTGTAATATTTTTTCTACGCAAGATCACGCTGCGGCGGCTATTGCTGAGGCTGGTGTACCAGTGTTTGCCTGGAAAGGAATGACCGAGGAAGAATTTAATTGGTGTATTGAACAAACCCTATTCTTTGGTGAGGACCGCCAGCCCCTAAATATGATTCTGGACGATGGAGGCGATCTGACTAACATGGTGCTGGATCAATATCCGGAAATGGTAGAAGGTATTCGAGGAATCTCAGAAGAAACCACTACCGGAGTACACCGCTTGTACGAGCGCATGAAGAAGGGGACGTTACCCTTGCCAGCCATTAATATCAACGATTCGGTTACCAAATCTAAATTCGATAACAAGTACGGTTGTAAAGAATCATTGGTAGATGCCATCCGACGGGCTACCGATCTAATGCTAGCTGGAAAGGTAGCAGTAGTGGCTGGTTACGGCGACGTAGGAAAAGGTTCAGCCCAATCGTTACGTGGGGCGGGAGTACGCGTAATTGTCACTGAAATTGATCCGATTTGCGCCCTTCAGGCCGCGATGGACGGGTTTGAAGTGAAGAAAATGGACAATGCTATTCCTCGCGCTGATATTATTGTAACGGCTACCGGGAACAAAGATATTATCAAGGAACGCCACTTTAAGCAAATGAAGGATAAAGCCATTGTGTGTAACATTGGTCACTTTGATAACGAGATTGACGTAGCATGGCTAAAAGAGAACGCCGAGCGCGATGAGATTAAGCCGCAAGTGGACTTGTATAAAATGGCTAATGGAAATGAAGTTATTCTACTGGCGGAGGGCCGATTAGTAAATTTAGGAGTCGCTACTGGGCACCCTTCCTTTGTAATGTCTAACTCTTTTACAAACCAAGTTCTAGCCCAGATCGAACTATGGAAGCACACCGATAAGTACGAAAATGCGGTATATATGCTCCCTAAGCATCTGGATGAGAAAGTAGCCGAGCTGCACTTAGAAAAGATCGGAGTAGAACTGGATACCCTATCGGAAGATCAAGCCGAATACATAGGCGTAACAGTGAATGGGCCATACAAGCCTGACTATTACCGATACTAGGATGATGATTGATGATTGATGATTAATGAGTGATAATTCTTCATTAATTATCAATCATTACTCGTTAAAACGTGAGTGTGGGTTATAAGCTCTTTTTCTTTTCTTCAATCTTTTTCTGCACTGAAAGAACCTCAATTTCGGTGCGACGATTAATTTCTCTTCCTCCGAACTCATCATCGTTAGAAACCAGCGGCTGGGTCTCACCAAATCCTTTTGCCTCAACCTGAGATTCGGATGTTCCGTATTGAAGCAAGTAGTTAGCGACTGCCTGAGCGCGCTGCTCGGAGAGCTTCTGATTATAATCTAGCTCGCCGACATCATCCGTGTGGCCATTAATCTGAATTTTAAGATTAGGATTTGCCTTTAAGAGTTCGTGAATACGGTCGAGCTCAGAGATAGAAGCTTCTTTAATGCTAGCTTTGCCAGTATCAAAGAAAATATTCTTCAGAATAGTTACCGAACCTACTACGGCTTTATCTAAGCGAATCGCCCGCCTAATCTCTTTTCTGTTCTCTAGCTTCTCAGCATCAAAATTGGTAGAATAAAATAAGTAGCCTTCAGCTTCTACTGTGAGTC
>NZ_JBARYM010000825.1:0-2837 GCF_049647865.1 Tunicatimonas sp.
TTTCTACGAAGATTGGTATCGCCCCGATTTGATGTCAGTAATTGTAGTGGGGGATATTGATCTTCAGGAGATGGAGCAAGAGATAAAAAAACGTTTTGGTGATCTAGAGAACCCATCGCAAACAAAAGAGCGTGAAATGTACGAAATTCCGTACCACGAAGATACCAAAGTGTCGGTAGTAACTGATCCTGAGGCTACTTTCAACCAAATCATTCTCTTCTATAAAAATCAGGGGATGCCCGAAGAGCAGAAAACTATTGGGGATTTTCGCGAGTCAGCGGTACATAGCTTATTTACCGGAATGCTGAATGAACGACTAGCTGAGCTAACCCGCGAAGCAGACCCTCCTTTTATGAATGCTAGTGGCTACTACGGCACAGTACTACGTACTAAAGAAGCTTACCAGCTTTTTGCCATCGTGCCTGAAAATGGGGTGGAACGCGGTATGAAAGCTTTGCTAGAACAAAATGAGAAAGTACGTCAGTTCGGATTTACTCAATCGGAATTAGACCGTTACAAAAAGCAAATTCTTACTCGCTACGAGCAGGCGTATAATGAGCGGGAAAAGACTGAATCGGAGCGCTACGCTGCCGAATATATCCGTAATTTCTTACAAGATGAACCTATTCCGGGCATTGAGTTTGAGTTTGAGTTTATGAAGAAATATCTTCCTGAAGTTACTCTGGAGGAAGTGAATAAGCTCGCAAAGGAATGGATTAAAAACGAAAACCGAGTAGCCGTCGTAATGGCCCCTGAAAAAGAAGGGGTAAGTGTCCCATCGGAAGAGGAAGTGCGAGCTATTCTTAAAGAAATGGAGAACGCCGAAGTAACGGCTTATGAAGATGAAGCGGTAGCTAGTTCACTGATGGAAGCACTGCCCGAAGCCGGTAGTATTGCTGATGAGAAGGTACTAGACAAAATCGGTACTACCGAACTGACTCTTTCCAATGGTGTAAAAGTAGTGCTGAAGCCTACTGACTTTAAAGACGATGAAATTTTAATGACTGCTTCTAGCCCGGGTGGGCATTCTGTTTACGATCTAGACAAGTACTATTCAGCAGTAAATTCTGACGGATTGGTGGCTCAAAGTGGAGTAAAAGATTTTTCGGCTACTGCTCTAGACAAGTATTTAGCTGATAAAAACGCGAGTGTATCTCCGTTCATTGGAACACTCACCGAAGGGTTCTCGGGAAATAGTACTCCTAAAGATGTTGAGACTATGCTTCAGCTTACTCACTTATACTTCACGGCGCCTCGCCAAGATCAGGAAGCCTTTCAGTCGTTTATTTCTAAAAACAAAGCGATTTACGCTAATTTGCTATCTGACCCTCGCTACTATTACCAAGATAAGTTATCCCGAATATTGTCTCAGAATAATCCGCGAGGAGGCGGTTATCCTACTCAGGAAGATTGGGAGAAAGTAGATTTTAAACAAGCATTTGATGCTTACAATGATCGGTTTGCTGATGCTAGTGACTTTACCTTCTTCTTTGTTGGTAATTTTGACGTGGAAGAAATGAAGCCGATGGTATCGCAGTATTTAGGCAGCTTACCGGCTACTAATCGGGAAGAGAAGTGGAAAGATTTGGGTATCCGTCCGCCTTCGGGAGTAGTGGAGGAAAAAGTATACAAGGGCACTGATCCGAAAAGTATGGTCAATATCACTTTTACTGGTGAGTTTGCCTACGATCGCGAGGAGGCTTTTGAGCTAAATGCCTTAGTTCAAGCACTGAATATTAAATTAATAGAAGAAATACGAGAGAAGAAAAGTGGAGTCTACGGTATTGGTGCTCGGGCAAATCTTTCAAAGTATCCCTACGAGCACTATTCTATTACAGTAAGTTTCCCGTGCGCTCCTGAGAATGTTGAAGACCTATCGGAGGCGGTATTTACCGAGATCAAGAAGATGCAAGAAAATGGGCCTACTAATGAAGATTTACAGAAAGTAAAAGAAACCCAGCGACGAGATATGGAGACAAATCTTCAAGAAAACCGCTACTGGTTACGAACACTTCAACAAGCCTACTTTCGTGATCTAGATCCAGCTAAAGTATTGGACTACGAGGAAGCTATTGATAGTTTGACTGCCGAAGATTTAAAAGCAACGGCTAGTAAGTATTTTAACTTTGATAGTTATATAAAAGTAGCATTGTTTCCAGAAGAAGGTGCTGCTTCGGATGATGCTGAAACTAAACCATCGGGTTCAGGTCAGTAATGTAACTTTCACAGTCTATAATAATGAAAGCCTTCTACACACTAGAAGGCTTTTTTTATGTCAACTAATACTACTCTTATTAAATATCAGTAAAAATGAAACAAAAAATAATGAACACCGTTTAGTGAATAAACATCGTCCATTAATATGGGTATTACTGAACGTAAAGAGCGTGAGAGAAAAGAGATGAGGGAGCTGATCCTTTCTACTGCAACTAATTTATTTATAGAGCAAGGATATGATAGTGTAAGTATGCGCAATATTGCAGAGGTGATGGAGTATAGTCCGGCTACAATTTATCTGTATTTTAAAGATAAAAATGAGTTGCTTTACGCATTAAGTGAAGAGGGCTTTAGAAAATTCTTTAATAGCTTTCAATCGCTTTCATTGCAGGATGATCCTCTAAAAATGTTACAGGAATTAGGGCGTATTTACGTTCAGTTTGCTCTGGAGAATCCGGTTTATTATGATTTGATGTTCATCATGCGATCACCAATGGAATCTCATCACATTGGTGAAAGCTGGGAGTTAGGAATGAAAAGCCATGGGATACTTACCTCAGTAGTTAATCAATGTATTGAGAAAGGCTACTTTCAAGAAAAAGATCCTGACACAGTAGCTC
>NZ_JBARYM010000826.1:0-3161 GCF_049647865.1 Tunicatimonas sp.
TTATATTATCGGAGGAAGAGAGTTAGTTGGCGCAGCAAACGTGCGCTTGCCCAACAGCGCACTGAGTTGGGAAACTACCCGCCAGTTTAATGCTGGGGTTGATTTAGCTCTGTTTAACAGCCGATTGTCCGTTACCTTCGACTACTATACCAAAAACACGCAAGACTTGCTAGCGAACTTACCCCTACCGGGTTATACCGGGTTTGGGGGTATTTTGGCCAATTCCGGGGAGTATCAGATTCAGGGAGTTGAACTAACACTGGGGGGTGACGTAGTGCGTAGCAGCAATTTTCGCTGGACGTCTAGCGCGAACGTATCCTACAACCAAAATGAGATTCTAGACCTTCCCGAAAACAGAAATCCCTCGTTTGTTGGCGGCTCCTTCTTTCCTAACGCAGGCAATCGCACCGCTGGGGGAATTAGCCGATGGGAAGAGGGCGGAGCCTTTGGATCTTTCTACGGCTTTGTGTTTGACGGATTATTTCAAACCCAAGAGGAAGTGGATGCCCTAGACCAATCTGCAGTAGGTGGGTCACGGTTAGGAGGGCTAAAGTACCGCGACTTAAACAACGACGGGATCATTACTAACGACGACGACCGACAGTATATCGGTAGTGGAATTCCTGACTACATCTTCGGATGGAACAACACGCTTTCGTATAAAAACTGGGAGCTTAACGTTCTGATCAACGGCACCACCGGCAACAAAGTGGTTAACGGTATCAATTCGCTATTGCTGTTCCCCAGCGGAGAAACCAACCTACGGGCCGAGACGATTAACTATTGGCAGGGGCCCAATACCAGCAATACGATTCCCCGACCCGATGCTTCGGCTCCGCTGCCGGTGTTCTCTACCTTTTTTGTGGAAGACGGATCATTTTTGCGAGTACGTAACATCGCTTTAGGGTATACCTTGCCCAATGGCTTGTTAGGTCAAGCGGTATCTCAGGCTCGGATATTTGCTAGCGCGACAAACCTACTCACCTTCACTAACTACTCCGGCTTCGACCCAGAGGTGGATGCGAACAACAACGGAGTGATACCCGGAGTAGATTCCGATTCGTATCCTACCAACAAAACGTACCGCATAGGCATTAATATCACATTTTAAAAACTCAACAACGTAGCTATGAAACTAGTAATTATTCTTATCACGTTTGCTTTGGTCTTCTTCTGGGGCTGCAATGATCTACTGGAGCAAGAGCCATTTTCCGCCCTATCTCCGAATAACTTTTACCAATCGGAAGCCGATGTTGATGCCGCCGTTATAGCCATCTATAATGGCCTGGTCGGAAACAACGGGGTGAACCGAAATGTCAATATTGTAACTGACGCCAATGCCGATGACTTGAACATTCGTAATGGTTCGGACCGTATTGCCATTGATCGGTACGTACATACCGCCGATAACGGGGTGCTTCGGGGTATGTATAATTCGTTCTATCAGGGAATTAGCCGGGCCAATGACGTGCTTAGCAACGTAGAAGCAGCCCCAGTGAGCGATGCTGTGAAGCAGCAAGCTACCGGCGAGGCGCTCTTTCTGCGCGGCTTCTATTATCACTATCTGGTGCGCTGGTTCGGTCCGCTGCCGCTTACTACCCAGCCAATCACGGATGTTAACAGCGCCATCGTTGCCCGATCGCCCACGGCCGATGTATACCAGCAGATCATCGCTGACCTAAATGGGGCGATTGAGCGTTTACCAGCTACTTACGACGAAGCAGACCTCGGTCGTGCTACCAAAGGGGCCGCTCAAACCGCACTGGCTAAGGTATACATGTCGCTTCAGAACTGGTCGGAAGTCCGCACCCAATTAGAGGCAGTGATAAATTCAGGAGATTATGAGCTGTTTGATACGTACGCTGAGATATTTTATCCTGAGAACAAAAACAGTAAGGAACATATCTTTATGATTCAGCATTTGCTGGATGCTTCTTCAGGCAGCCTTTTCGGTGGGTACATGACTTCGTTTTTTCCTCGTTCCTCAAGTCTAGCGTTTTCTACGTTTTATCCGACCGAAGGCCCCACCGGTATCTACCAAGCCTACGAGGAAGGAGATGTACGTAGGGATTTGTACCTGACACCCGACGGCACGTATACGTACCAAGGAAACGTGATTAGTCAGGACGGTATTCTCATTGACAATGTAGGCGACTCAATTGTGGTAGATCGGGTTTATGTAGCTAAGTACTATGAACCCCAAGCGCGGCGCTCTAATTCTGATATGAATTTTCCCTTATTACGTTACGCGGACGTGCTGCTTATGTACGCTGAAGTGCTTAACGAACTAGAAGGTGGGCCTAACGATGAAGCCTATAGCGCCGTCAATCGAGTTCGAACCCGGGCGGGGTTGGCACCGCTAGAAGGCTTAACGCAGGGGCAATTTCGCGAAGCGATTTACCAAGAACGCCGGGTAGAGCTAGCCTTTGAAGGACACCGGTGGTTTGACCTGAAGCGTACGGGCCGGCTTATTGACGTGATGCAAGCACACCTGCTCGATGAGTTTGGGGAGGTTACCATAGAACCTTACCACGTACTGTACCCTATTCCTATTCAGGAGGTTCAGCTTAGCTTGGGAGTGATTACGCAGAATGAAGGATATTAAATCGTTGCATAGATAAACCGCTGCGGTAGTGATATTTATAAAAGTAAGTTTGAATTGTTAGCTTGTAGAAAATTCAAATTACAATTGATAACGACCCAACATCAGATTCATAACGTATTAGCTCTCGTGGTTCTAATGTTGGGTTTTTCCTGCCAAAGCCTACCAAACGCTGGTGAACAAATTACTACCAGTTCTCACGATGATGAGGGGCCGGAAAGTCGCTATTCAGTACCCTATGAGCCGATCACTTACGGACAAACGATAAAAGCACCGCTGCCAGGGTTGGCGTACGATTATAAGCTATACGATTGGGATCAAGATGGCTTGGTAGATATTTTGGCTAACGTCCGCCGCGGGGGAGGAATAGTTTTTTACAAAAATATTGGTTCGGCGGAAGAGCCACTGTTCCGTTCGCTACAGGAGAATAAAAGATTTGTTGAGTCTGAGCATATTGGTAAATACTTTGATGTGATTGATGTGGATCAGGACGGAACGGTAGAGTTGATTACTTATGCAAAAAATGAACAAACGGCGAGTGTACTTACCGTATTATTTA
>NZ_JBARYM010000827.1:0-3097 GCF_049647865.1 Tunicatimonas sp.
CCCTTGAATGATTTATTTTTCCCCTTTAATTCGGGATAGTAACTTTCAACAAAGTCGACATAATTATTGAAGCCTTTCGAATCGACACTTACGTTCCAATCACTTAACATCGTTGGCAAGTCTTGTATCCGCTTATTGAGTTCAATTAAGACTTCCAAGTCAAAGTATGATGCATTATTAATGTCATGTTTCCACCAGGCTTTCAGAAATTTCAAAATTGAATCTTGTTCATCAGTTTCCCATTCTTTCCAATTTCTGTAATCAAGCTTACCTAAAATCACAAAAGTGTCGACTATCAGTTTTCGCGTTGCAGCAAGTTCAAAAATTCGGGGTAAGTAATGTTTGAAGTCGTTAACGTCACCCCATGTTGTCATCGCCTTGAAAGCATATCTCGAAACATCATCGTCTTCTAAATCTCTTAATTGTTTAGAATGCAAAGTCGACTTATCACTATTAGATACACAGCAAGGACATCCTTCAATTGTGGATTTGAACGGGTATTTTGCGAACCTATTATAAAGTTCTTCTATCGCTATTTTGAATTCTTCTGTCATTTTTGCTAACCGCTAACGTTTAGTATATGCGTAGTTGCTGACGATAGGAAGTAATTATCGCATATACAATGTTAAGCATAGTTTTACTTATTCAATAAAAATCATTTCTTTCCTGACATAAGAAATTAATGTCTTTTGCTTATGCAATACTTCATATCCAATTAAACCATCAATGTCAATTTTATAACCTTTATTTAGGTGCGATATGTCACTAAAAAGGGTTGACAAGTTCTTAAAAGACTTAGTACCTATTTTGGTCTTTTTAATCTTCCCTTTGTTTACTTCTTTGGGTTGGTTCTCTGCACCTATTAAAGTATCTATTTTAATTTGTCTTGTGTGTTTTTTTATTGTTTCAAATAACTTATCACTAATCAGATTTGATTCGGCACCACAATCAATACCATATGTTAGAGTTAAGTTGCCAATTTGCGATTTTACTATTGGGATATGACCTTCCAACTCAAACGGAATCTTCTGTAAAGTAGCATCTGTTAGGTTCTCTCTTCTATACTTCTCAAAAGTCGCTGGATTGATAAGAGTAAGTTTGAGTTTTTTGTAATCAAAAATTATATCATAATCTTTAATTAGTTCATAACCTATAAGTCCGTACAAATCAGTTTCTAACGATTCTTCCAAATGAGACAAATCCAAAGTAATTACATCCTGATTATTTAGTTTAATTCCACTAAAGTCCAATTCTTCTACTTTCATAATGTCCATACCTGAAATATTCCCACTAACACCCTCAGAAGAGGAAATTGTTTTTTTTGTAGTATCTCTTTCAGAAATATACTTCGAATTCAATATTACTTTGGGTGATCCACTATCTAAAATAAACGTCCTATATCCCCCATTAAAAATGACCTTTACTGCAATTAAATTGCCAGCCATAGTAAAAGGAATTTCGATAACATCTTGGTTACTTTTTTCTATATTGGTTTCGTTTTTCATCGTCTTAACTTCCATCTTAAATAAAGTCAAATCTTTTAGCAGATTATTCTCATTAAAAATAAATACTGCCTCTTTCGTACCCATTGCCTTATAATCAATATTGTAAACCAATTCGAGTTCTTTATCTGTTCTATTTTGTCTAATTTCTTTTTGAGAATTCACACTTTCTCCCAACTGAGAAAAAAGCTGATTAAGAACCATTTTTGCTAATTCCCCATTTTGGCCAGCTATTGTAAAATCATCCGCTAAGTAATTGTTTAGACCTTCGGATGAACTGATATTAATTGATTCAATTGTAAGTTCTACGATTTTTCTACATTTATTAATGTCTTGAGCTAAAGTTACTTGGGTAATAAATAATAGTGGAATTAAAATTCTTAAATTTTTCATTATCTGTTTTATTTTAATTATGCTTAACTAGTGTATAGCCGCTATAGTAGCCATTGCACACTTACTATAGGGTGTATAGCCGCTATACCAAATATAAAAATAAAAGTGAGAGAAGGCTATCCCAATGTTGTTTGCTGCGTCAAAGTAAAGCTAAACGGAAAGGTTATGCCAATTTTTTACCATTACAGTATAAGGCTTACGAATACTAGCAACTTCTTCTACTAACCGCGTCACCTATGAAATTAGGACATATCGCTACCGGATACTAAGAATCATAGAAAATAGGTGCCTTATAACTGAAACGCTTATGTATCAGCAGTTGATAATTAGGATAAATAGTATGCATCCAATAGTTGGAAATCTAGAAAATGAAGTCAAAGGAATGCTGATTCGCGTTTATTTCAGCAATTGTAGATCAGTTAAGAGTTTTGCACAAGTTGCCATTTTGGGTTTAGCAATGTCGAAGAAGAACGGTCAATAGAGTGCTCAATCGCTCAGCTTAAAGCCAAACAGTGGGTAGCCGTCCACGTTGGGCGATTGTTTGATTAGGCGGTAGCCGTTTTGTTCCATCATGACCAGAAACTCGTCAATACTAAGTAGTCGTTTGGCGCATTTCTTTGATGAGCAAAACTCACCTTTGCCATTTTCTCCTTTGAAGCCATCTCGAATAAAAATATTTCCAGTTGGTTTGAGCTTCTTACGTAAATCTTGCAGCATCGCATCTGGCTTATCAAAGACATGAATAGTAGCATTAGAATACATAACGTCGATGGATTCGTTCGGTAAATTAGGCTGATCGGGAGTGCCGTAGACTAAATGAAACTGATTTCGCTCCCCCAGATCATAGCCAAGCTGCCCAGAGTAATGCGTAATCATTTTGTTGACATTCCCTTGCTGTAGCGTTTTACGGTCAATATCCTGAATATACACTGCACAGCTATCTAACTGGGTAGCCATAATTACCGTGAGTGCCCCAGAGCCAGCTCCTACATCAGCTACTGCCATTCCGGGTTCTACGTCCATAAACTCAACAATAGGCCGGAAGGTATTCTGAGCTTCTTCTATGCTAAGCACGGGGCCTTTGGCGTAAGGCACACAAGCCGATAGTATGAAGAGAATAGAGAATGCTTTAACCGGATTTTTCATATTAGTTAGCATGGTACTAACGCGAATGGTAAACAATCATTGTAATTCGCTATGCT
>NZ_JBARYM010000828.1:0-5499 GCF_049647865.1 Tunicatimonas sp.
ACCCGATGTTTGGTTTACTGACTTCGGAGATAGCTCGCTCAATTTTGAAATGATGGTCTGGACATCGATGTACGTGCAACGACCTCAAGCGATGAGAAGCCAGTTATACTATTCGGTTTTCAAAAAATTTGGCGAACACGATGTAGAAATTCCGTTTCCGCAGCGTGACTTACATATCCGTAGCGGCGAATTGCCCGTAGAACTAAAGAACCACAATGGAATCAGTACCTAGCAAGCCCCTGAAGTATTTTGTCTTCGATTTTGATAGCACCTTTACTCAAGTAGAGGCGCTAGATGTGCTGTGCGAAATTGCGCTTAAAGATGATCCGAAACGTGAAGGTATTTTATCGGAGGTAAAGCGGATCACTAATTCTTGTATGAACGGCGAAATTTCCTTTCGCGAATCGTTGGAAAGCCGACTAGCACTACTCCCGGCTCATCAAGATCACTTGCCAGCACTGGTAAAAGAACTAAAGAAAAGCGTATCTCCATCGTTTGAGCGCAACCGAGAATTTTTCAGTAACTTTTCGGATCGAATTTACGTGGTTTCCAATGGTTTTAAAGACTTTATCCTTCCGGTGACCCAAGAGTATGACATAGCTGACGACCACGTATTTGCCAACGAGTTTACTTTTGATGCTGAAGGAAATATCACCGGCTTTGATGCCTCGAACCTGCTCTCAACCGATGAAGGCAAAGTAGCCGTGATTCGTGCTTTAGATTTAAACGGAGATGTATACGTGATTGGCGATGGTTATAATGACTATAAAATTAAAGCAGCCGGTTTCGCCAATAAGTTTTACGCTTTTACCGAAAATATTGAACGAGGCTCGGTCATTGATAAAGCCGATCACATTACCCCTTCTCTCGACGAATTTCTTTATCTGAACAAAATGAACACCGCTATATCGTACCCCAAAAACCGGATTAAAGTACTACTGTTAGAAAATATTCATCCCGATGCGGCCCGGCGGCTGAAGGAAGAAGGCTACCAAGTAGAAACGCACGATGCTGCGCTGGATGAGGCGGAGCTGGCTGAGAAGATAAAGTCAGTATCTGTGCTAGGCATTCGCTCCAAAACCCAGGTAACCGCTAACGTACTGGAAAATGCGAATCGACTACTCGCCATTGGAGCTTTCTGTATTGGCACCAACCAGATTGACCTAACTGCTTGCTCCAAAAAAGGCATTGCCGTATTTAATGCTCCCTACAGTAACACTCGCTCAGTAGTAGAACTGGCAATTGGCGAAATTATCATGTTGATGCGGGGTATTACTGATAAATCAAGTGGGATGCACCGGGGTATGTGGGGCAAATCGGCCAAAAATAGTAATGAAATTCGGGGGAAGAAATTGGGAATTGTAGGGTACGGAAATATCGGATCCCAACTATCAGTGCTGGCCGAAAATATGGGGATGGATGTGTACTACTACGATATTGTCGATAAGCTTGCGCTGGGCAATGCCACCAAATGTAATTCGTTAGAAGAGCTATTAGGCCAAGTAGATGTAGTGACTTTACACGTGGATGGCCGAGCCGAAAATAAGCAGTTCTTTGGTGCCGATGATTTTGCGGCTATGAAACCCGGTGCACTCTTTCTAAACTTAAGCCGGGGGTCTGTAGTGGATGTAGCCATTCTGAAAGAACATATTCTCACCGGACGCATTCGCGGAGCGGCGGTAGATGTGTTTCCTACCGAACCCAAAAGTAATGAGGAAGAATTTGTTTCGGACTTACGAGAGTTGCCCAATGTAATTCTCACTCCACACATTGGTGGCAGCACCGAAGAGGCTCAGGAGAATATTGGAGAATTTGTGCCGGGTAAGATCATGGAGTACATTAATACCGGAAGTTCTTTCCTTAGTGTAAACTTCCCAAATGTGCAATTACCGCTACTGCAGAATGCTCATCGGCTCATGCATATTCATCATAACCGGCCGGGCGTATTGGCTAATATTAGCCAAGTGCTACTAAAGTACCATATCAATGTGGTGGGACAATACCTTAAAACGAATGAAGATATTGGCTACGTGATTATCGATATTGACAAGGCCTACAGCGATGACGTAATTAAAGAGCTACGGGCTATTGAAAATACCATCCGCTTTCGCGTCTTGTTTTAGTAGTAGCTACCCTCTACAATTGACTCTCTCGTCAGCTAACAACTAGCTATATGCCTTTGAACAATCGAAAGCCACCCTGATGACGGCGAAGGCTATAACCATCTTTTCGATTATCGGTAGAGGAAAAAGTCTCTTTTCCTGGAGCGCCAGTTTCTTCGGTGGAAAGGCCGTGATCGGCAATATTAAAATTTTTCAGATCGACGTAGGTTCCCTCATCGTCAGTTGTTACGCCGTCTTTGTGCTGTTCCCAAAGATTACGGTAAATCTCTTGCTGCTTAACTTTATCCATGATTAAAAAATGTTTTAGTTAAAAAAGTAGAATTGGATACCTAAGTAGTTAACACCACTACAGATTATTTGTTGGCTAACTTTTCTCGTTAAGCTGATTTTACTGACTCTAAACTGTTTCTGATTGCTGCTTTTGCTGAGCTTTAGGCTCGTCAGTTTCAATTTTCTCAATTTCTTTGTCTACTTCTTCCCAGTAGCTGGAAGCAAAGTCATCGTAAGGAGTAATTTTAGTACCACTTAGCACCAGTGCCAATGTCATGGCGATACTAGAAAGGATAATAACAAATAGTAGCACCCCCGTATTAAATCCCTCTAGCTCCATTTCAACCGGAATAGCAAAGAACAGTAAAATTGTAATTAATCCTCGGGGAGCGATAAATAACTGCGGTAGAATATCTTTCCGAATAAAAATCTTTAAGAGAATAAACCGTAGGCTGAATATTAATACCAACAGACTGCCACTCACCATAGCTACCTTCATATCCAGAATAGTAGCAATGGTAATCGTCATGCCGAAAATAACGAAAAAGAAAGTCCGTACTACAAAGGCCGATTCCATCGTAATCAGCCGGAAGTTGTTCAGAATACTACTCACCGCCCGAGCATTAACTAACCGTTTTAGTTTGCCGAAGAAGAATAGCCGGAAATTGTTTAGTACTAATCCAAAAATAAGAATGATAATCAGGGAAGAAAGATGGAAGAGTTTACCAACCGAATAGAGTAGCAATAGTACCGCAATTAGTAAAATTAGCTTTATATGCGTGTCTAACTTTTGAAACAACAGTACCAAACCATAACTAAGCACTACTGATAGCCCAATCGTCAAGAAGATATTACTAACGACATCCCACACGATGGCTGAAGTAGATTCAGTTTCAGCATTCCCCAACAAGAAATAGAAGAACATAATGCCGAGAATATCGGAGAAAGTGGCTTCGTACACCATAAATTCTCGGGTATGTTCGTCCTTCAACCCACCCACACTGGGAATAACAATGGCACTACTAATAATGGCCAGTGGTACGGCATATACCAGTGAGAGAAAAAAGGAGCCACCGTAGGCATACTGAATAATATAAGCTCCGGCAATAGCAGCACCTATTAATGCAATAAGTGCAACAATAAAAGATTTCCAGATAATTGGCCAGCGGTCAGCCTCTAATTCTAGATCAAGGGCAGCTTCCAATACAATCATAGTCAGTCCTATAATACCTAGAATCTCTAGCACGGGAATCAGGTTATCTCCTACCGGAATGCCTAACGCTTCGGCTCCATACTTCATACCCAGCCCTAAAATAATCAGCAGTAATACGCTGGGAATATTGGTCTTACTAGCAATCAGGTTAAATAAATAAGAAAAAATAATGATGAGCGATGTAGCAATTACCGCCACATAGGCATTGAACTCAGTCATACAGGATCGTTCTTCTGAATATTATCTGCAAAACGGATGAATCGGTAGTAAAGTTATGAAATACGTAAGTTACTGACCGAGCTTATTTCACTTGGCAAAAACACGAACATTATTTATTACAGCACTATTATCATTGTGATGCAGTTGTGTTCTTTTTTTCTTCAAGCGAAGAACGGCAAAGTAATTGTCATTTTACTACTGTTCTTAGCTATTCTTACAGAGGTACTTTATCTTTTGATACACAGAAATTTTATGATAACATAAGTATCAACGTTTTAATAGTATGGATTGTAAGGAGGCATTAAAACGAAGATATCTCATTCATTTCTCCCGCGTCACGTACGCTTTTGGTAATGATTATTCTTTAAAGGGCAGTAAAGTAGCGCGAGAATAAGAGGACCTCTAATGTTTGTTGTAACAGTCCACTAGAATGTTTATCATTAATTTACTTTGTTCTGTTAGTTATATTGTTCAGTATAGGTTTACTACTATTTAATGTCGAACGTTAAAAACTTTATTGATTTCTTACTTACCTAATCAGACTTTAGACTGGTAGAATTAGGAAGGGGAATAACATTTGAATGAATACTGAGTGTTGACCCTTTGTTAGGAATATAAACAGAAGCTGGTATGAAATTAAAGCAGTATATCCTCACGCTCTTAGTGATCTTTACAGCCTGGAATCTCAAGGCTCAGTTACTTACTAGTCCTCCTCCAGTGCCTTCGGGACATCCTCGTTTATTTGTTACCCAACAAAGCTTACAGGAATTGCGGGATAAACGTAATCACGCAGATTTTCGAGGTATTTGGACGCAAATTAAGAATAATAGCCAGCCCATCTCTCAAGCATTAACCTATTTATTAGAAGGAGATGAAAAAAAGGGGCAAGCTGCTATCGATGGAGCTTATAGCGCTCTTAGGAAAACTACTAACAATGGCTTGCGCCTGATGAATGAAGTTCTTATGGCATCCTGCGTATATGATTGGTGCTATCCTTTGATGACCAACACCCAAAAGCAGAACTATATTAAAGAATTTGCTCGGATTCACAATCTTCATCCACCTTATTGGCCAGCTACTGGCGGACATGGTACTATTGTAAGTCACAATACTTCCGGTTGGTTTTTCAACCAGCTACCAGCGGGCTTAGCCATTTATGATGAAGACCCTAGAATATGGAATCAGGCTGCCAAGTTGTTTTTCGATGAATTTCAAGAGGTTAGAAATTTTGCATTTAAATCGCATCTATCACATCAGGGCTGGTACGTAAGTACGCGCACCAGTCATATGATACTGGCCGCTTTCTTGTTTAATAAAATGAGTGGTGGTAAAGACGTTTGGGTTGATGAATTTGAGCAGATGGGCTATATGCTAGCTTATTTTATGCGCTCAGACGGACAGATTATGCGGCTAGGAGATACTAAAAGCGATTCTTGGGCTTACGAGTTTCATAATATTTTCCTGGATGGAATGGCAAACTACTATAAAAACCCTCAGTTAGCCGCTCTATCAGACCATCCACTTTTTAAATCCTATAATTCAGCTCGAGACGATCTCTTCGGAAAATTTCTACTTAGACCTGTTGATTTAGGGAGGAAGTCACTGGAGTCTTTACCTAAGACTAAGTACTTCGGTGAGCCTGTTGGGGGGGAAATGGTAGCCCGAACGGGCTGG
>NZ_JBARYM010000829.1:0-9576 GCF_049647865.1 Tunicatimonas sp.
GAGTAGAAGACTCTCAAAAGTAAGAGAAGTAATCAATCCCGATGCTTCTCTTCTCAAATCACAGTTTTAGTACACCCAATCATTATTTAACCAAATTTAATTATGAAAACAGTTAAGCAATTTTTCACCACCGCACTATTGGCTAGTATTAGCCTGGGTGCCTATGCCCAGAGCATAGACAACGAAGTATTTATTGAGCAAGTTGGAGCCACTAACCAAGCCGATGTAGAAGTTGGCGTGTCCGGAGTTTCCCCTTTTGCTAGTTCAGCGGAAGACAATCTAGCGGATATTTACCAGGAAGGAGAAAGTAACGTAGCCTATATCGGCCAAGGCAACTTTGGAGGGAGCTCGGCTAATGACAACGAGGCTACTATTGCTCAAAAAGGCAATGGTAACGATGCGGCAATTCAGCAAGGAGTTGATATAGGCGGTGCTGATAAAAGCGTAGCAACTATCAGCCAAGATGGTAATGCTAACGAAGCAGACATTAACCAAGGAGCTTTAGGCTCATCGGAGAAAGATCAAGCCAGTGTTAAACAAATTGGCGATGGAAATGACGTACTTATCAGCCAAGGAGTCGATGGTAATTCCGAATTGAGTATGGCTTCTGTCTATCAGGAAGGAACCGATAACGTAGCCTACATTGCTCAAGGAGTTGATGGCGTATCGGAAGGAGACAAGGCTTCAATTCACCAGGAGGGTACGGCTAATGAAGCTGATATTAAGCAGGCTTTTCCCGGTATCTCGGAAGACAACCAAGCCGATATTAAGCAAGTTGGTGACGAAAATACTGCTACAATTTTTCAAGGGGCATTTGGGTCAGATCCTGCGGAATTGAATATCGCTGATATTTTTCAGCACGGTGATCTGAACCAAGCTACGATAAATCAGTATGGTGTCAGTGATCTGGCTAACATCAACCAGAGTGGAACCGGTAATATGGCGAATGTAACTATGGGTACACCCTGATTCCATTAGTCAGAAAATCAGACAAGAATGAAAAGAGCACTGAGCAGAAGCTAAACTTTTGTTTAGTGCCTTTTCATCTTTAAATATGCTTCGCCGCTTTTATACATTTTTTGTATCAACTCTATACCAACTTGGCTATGAAATTCCACTGGATATTGATATTCTGCTTATTACCCGCCCTATTACTAGCGCAAGCTCCAGCCGAAGAGGCGTTACTACAGCAGCTAACTACCCCGACTTTACCCTCGGTACAAAACGAAGTGCTAATCCAGCAGGTAGGAATAAATAATCAGGCTACGGTAGAGCAAACGGAAGCTCTACGTAATTACATTCGAGTGCAGCAAACGGGTGATACTCATCAGGTAGAAGTTCGTCAGCAGGGACAAGATAACCAGTGGGATATTACCCAGGAAGGCGAGCAGCACCGGTTTGAAGGTTCTATGATAGGTAATGATATTCAGGTGGAAGTACAACAGTACGGGCAGCAGAATACTATTCAGCAAGATTTAATGGGCAATGGAATGGATTATTCAATAACGCAGCAAGGCAGTCAGTTAGAACTAATTCAGATTGAACATAATTCTTTAGCACCTACCTACAGTGTGCAGCAACGAGGCATTGGCATGACGGTAATTATTGAGCAAGGCTATTCAATTCAATGAGCATTGAGCAATGTGTAATTTTTTAGATATGAAAGCTATATTACTAATATTAACAATGCACTTTATACTTCAGTCCAGCGAGCAGAAGGCGTGGATAGATCATACTGTGCAGAATGATCGCCTGAGTGTTCAGGGGAAATTTCTTAACCAGCGTACTGAAGCTGATACGCTGCGGTACGAACTTACTACCGTACGACAGGGGAAAGCAGGGAATACGCAGAGCAAACAAGCAGGGCAGTTTGTTGCTCCAACTAATGAAGAGGTTGTGATAACAAAAACGTCAGTTAGTATCCAGTCAGATGATACCTATACTATTCGACTTAAAATTTTTCGGGGAGATACTGTTTACATGCAAGACCAAGTTGTACACTAATAGAAAAAGAGACAACCAACCATGAAAAACTTATTAATGGCTATCGCGACTTTATTGCTAGTGGCTTGCCAAGAGACGACCATTGAACCCCAATTGTTCGGTAGCATCAGTGGAATAATTACGGATGATGCCGACCAGCCACTCGCATCGGCTATCATCGCCACTATTCCGCCCACCTCAATTACTAGGACGGATAGTATCGGACAATTTATTATTGAAGCGGTGCCGGAAGGGGAATACACGGTAACTGCTGAAAAGGGCGGTTATCTAAATGAAAATGCTAGTATTTTAGTAAATGCCACCCAATCTGCTCAATTAATAATAGGGCTAACTAAAAAGCAGGTTCCGTTAGGCTCGTTACAAGGAACATTGTTAGATGCCCTAACTAATGCGCCCATCGTTGGAGCTAATTTGACCACTCAACCACCTACCATAGCTTTACTGACCGACTCCAATGGGCAGTTCAGCGTAGATTCTCTGCCGGAAGGTAATTATACACTTATAGCTAAAAAAGCAGCCTATACCAAAGACAGCGTAGCCGTTGCCGTATCATCAGGTAAAGCTACCGAAGTTACGCTACTGATGGAGCCAAAAACCACTACCGCTTTTAACGTGCCAGTTCAGCCGCTACCTGCCGCTCGGTCGGAAGGGCACACTGACTCAGTTACGCTACGTTGGGGCATTGAAAACCGGCAGGCCGAAGCTGATCTTCAGTTTGAAGTGCTACTATACCGATCAGACGGAGCGGAGAAACAGCAAGTAGCTTCTCAGTTGTTAGATACTTTGTTGGAGGTTGGTAATCTATCGTGGAATACTACGTATTTTTGGCAGGTAGTTGCTCATGATCAGCAAGGTAATACTACTACTGGAGAATTGTGGAGCTTTACTACTCAGTCATTTCCTGAAGTTACTTACCTTTTCAGCCGAGCCGCTGATAACAATGCCGAAATATATGCAGCTGATGCCAATAATCAGCATGTTATCCGGCTCACCGATCATCCGGCCCACGATGGCTACCCTCGCTTAAGTCCCAATCGGCAGTTGATTGCTTTCGTTTCAGATCGAGATGGCAAACAGCAACTATTCACCATGAAGACCGATGGTAGCGAAGTAAGCCAAGTGACTACTTTACCCTTAGCCGGTTATCACCAATACGGTGAAGGCTACTGCTGGTCGCCCGATGGGGGGCAACTACTTTACGCTCACTACAATAAACTCTTCCGTATTAACCGGGATGGAACTAATCTTACTGAAATCGCTACGGCTCCCGAGGGCTATCACTTTAAGTCCGTAGATTGGTCCGGAGCGAACGGCAAAATGGTAGCCCAAACCGTGAGCAGCGACATTAGTGATACTAAATTTTATCTAATGGATGAAGACGGAAGTAATCCAGTAGCTTTGTTGGATAGTATGACTAATCGTTTAGAATCACCTACCTTTTCTATCGATGGTCAGCAATTGTTGTTCACTCAGGATGTGTCGGGCTTTGAATCGCCTATCGGACGGCAGTTAGATGTCCGCATCTTCACGTTAAATATAGCTACTAACCAAGTCACAGATTTATCTGCTAATAAACCGACTGGCTTCAATGATTTGAATCCGCGATTTTCGCCTAATGGAGCTCAAATAGTATTTGAACATACCTCTAACGAGAAAGGTGCTCCCAAAGCAGTTTGGACAATGGACTATAACGGGCAAAACCGCCAGCAATTATTTACTGAAGCGATGATGCCCGATATGTAGATGTTACAGCGAAGCCGTTATTTGTAATGTTAATTTACCGCGTCGGAGGTATTAGACTGCCCCGCTGTTTGGAAGTACCGAGCTTCTTTAATGGTTTTTTCTTGCTGGCTCTCTGGATCAGGGTAAGTTCGTTCGTGTACGTCAATAGATACTTCTTTGCCCATTAGTTCTTGGGTGTCTACTTCCTCTTTTTCAATACCTACCGCCTTAAAGAATTCGGCCATAATTGGCTGCCCGGGTTCGCTCAGATAAAAACGATGATTGACAAAACCGTCTTCGTTCTCGAAGCGACAGTTAAAAAAAGGAACGCCTTTGTTCTCGCTCTTACCTTCTGTTACTTCAGTAATGGTGGTAGTATGGCGTCCGTTCGCTAAAAATGGTTTTTCTTCTACTTGTACTTTCATAATTATAATATTTAGAAGTAGAACTAATTTCAATATTCTTTGTTTGAGTTTTTTATTCTTTTTTTAAGAAAAAAGATAGGAATTTAAAACAACTTTTGTTCATATTATTCGAAAACCTTTCATAGAGCTAGGTAAAACTGTTTTTTCTAATCTGTGGTCTTTTTATTGCTGAGTAGCTTAATAGCAAATTACTACGTAACTGCCTTTATTATAATGAGATAATAGAATAATCTAATTGACTCAATAAGGGCAAGTAATAACAGATTTCATGCTATAGGGATATTGACCTGATAGTATTTTCAAGTGTAAGCAAATTCATATGTTCAAAATAATTACTCGGGAGAACATTAATAGCCTCTTATTAGGAGTAGTAGCACTATTAATATTACTGAACGGGATCAGCACGTTTCGTAATAACCATATCATTATTCAAAACAACCAGCTACGAGAACGAATTACACTGGCTAAGCAGGTTACTGCCTCCGTACTTACCCGAATTATACAAGCTACGGATGTAGCAGTGCGTGGTTACGCTATTACTGAGGAAGAGGTTTACATCAATGCTTTTGAATATCTTTATAAGAAGCAGATCAATATCTACGCAGAGATCATCGATCATTTACAAGCATTAAATATTGAGGTTAGCAGTATCAGAAAATTGGAAAGTTCTACACTCTCGTATATTGATTTTTCAATGGAAATGATTGAACAGGTAAAAGTGGGAAACACCGATAAGTTTAAACAAATGTTGGAAGAGGGGCGCGGAGATGAACTATACGAAGTATACGTAGCGGCAAGTAATGAAGTATTCACCCAGATGGATCAGTTAAACGAAGAAGCAACCAATAGTTATGACACCGCATTGAAGTGGAATAAATGGCTACAAGTAATTCTTTTGATAACTAGCTTGCCGACCATAGTTTCTGTAATACTAAGAATTAAAAAAGAGTCTAAAGGTAGAAATAAGCTATATGAGAAATTAGCTGAGAATAACCACACATATTTATTTAATCCAGGCCAAACGGCTGATGATAAACAGCACAATACACTAGAAAATGTCTTGGATAATTCAATACAGAACATGCAGCAAGCTTCAGACTTTGTCACCCAGATTGCTGACGGAGATTATAATGTACAGTGGAACGGGCTGAATGAGAAGAATGAAGCGCTAAATAATACAACTTTGGCGGGGGCCTTACTAAGAATGCGCCAAAAAATGAATGATATTAAGGAGGCTGATCAGAAGAACCTCTGGATGACTAGAGGACTAACTGAGTTTTCTAAACTAGTTCGGGATCATGGTCAAGACTTTAAAAGTTTTGTTAACCAATCTACCACCTACCTGGTAAAATATTTGAACAGCCAGCAAGGGGGGTTATTTGTAGTATCTCATAATAATACTACCTACTTACAACTTGAGGCTTGTTATGCTTTTAACAAAGAGAAGTTCGTAGAAAAAAGAGTAGAAGTTGGACAAGGGCTAGTTGGACAAGCGTATCTGGAAAAAAAGCCTGCCGTACTAACCAAAGTACCTCAGGGGTACACTCAAATAACATCTGGCTTAGGGGATGCTACTCCCAACTGCCTAATTGTTATGCCCTTTCAGTACAATGAGAAAGTAGAAGCGGTGTTTGAGATTGCTTCTTTTGATGTGCTGGAACCACATCAGCAGGAGTTTTTGACTAGAGCTGGTGAGTTTATGGCTTCAGCTTTGGTTAGCTTAAAAATGAGTAAACAGCAACCGGAAATTGCGAGTGAGGCTCAATAATACTATTTGAGTAGTCACCCATCTCCAGCTCACACGTATAGCTGTACTAGTCGTATATCCGCTATTCACGTAGCCTCAGTAATTTAATAAATATTTAGAAGATTAAGCATATCTTTATACATAGAATTTTGATGTATTGCAAAACTATGTATATTGCAGTATGAATTCTACCGAACTACTTAAGGGTACGCTTAGTACAATTATTCTCAAATTACTAGCTGACCACGGTAAAATGTACGGCTACGAGATCACTCAGAAGGTGAAAGCGCTAACCGACGATAAAATTCTCATCAAAGAAGGCTCCCTTTATCCGGCGTTACACAAGCTATTGAAAGATGGTTTGGTGGAGGTAGAAACGGTAAATGTCGGGAAGCGAGTACGTAAATACTACGCTATCACTCAGCAAGGACAGACTAAAAAGCAGTTGCAGTTTGACGAACTTAAAGACTTCATGCAAACGATTCAACAACTGATATTTCCCCAACCAAAGCAATTGTCTGCCTATGCTAAGTGACGAGCATTTAGAGCAAATTCGGCAGGAGATTGAGCGGAGCAGTCTATCCATATCAATGGTAAAAGAAGATTTGCTAGACCATTTTTGCTGTGCGGTAGAAAGTAAAATGGAGGAAGGGCATACTTTTGAAAGTGCCTATCATTCAGCTTGGAAGAAGATTTGTCCCAATGGCTTGAATGAAATCCAAGAAGAAACTATATATCTATTAAATGAACCAAAAATAGTCGCTATGAAAAGAGTTATGTATTCTATTGGACTAGTTGCTTCGGTGTGTATTAGTATCGGTTGGTTATTTACTTTGCTAAACTGGCCCGGTGGTAATAAGTTATTTTCGTACGGTTTCTTAGGCTTTGCCCTGATCTTTTTGCCCATGTTTGCGCTAAACCGTTACAAAGCCAGTGTAGGTAAAGTCATGACAGAAAGGCTTAAAATTATTTTGGGTCTCTTCAGTGCCATCATTACCGGATTATCGGTGCTTTTCAAACTGATGCACTGGCCGGGAGCTGCTATGTTACTGATAGCAGGAATAAGTTTGTTTAGCATCGGATTCTTACCATTCCTGTTCTTTGGGATGTATAAAAAGGCAGTTGAATAGAATTAATGCAACAATTTGGAAGAGATGCAGCGTAGATGGGGCAGATTAGTTCACGTGTTATTCATTCTTTTAGCACTAACAATTAGACTCGATTTTCCCTACCGGGTACTACCTACACTGATGAAGTCATTAACGTTGAAAAAGAACTACAGCGGTACTACAATGCTGCTCGCAACTATCATTATTCGTACCAAATACTTACGACTAACCACCGCTTTTTTGTTGTCAAGAAGTTTGCCCAAACGATGCAGATAGGTTAGGTCATTGATAGTAGCGTAGGTTTATTGATTCAGCCACAAGTCGATAACTTGGTCGATTTCGTCACGATAACCTACTTTCCAAACGTTGGCGGCTATAGCGATAACCAGATCGCTTTCGGGATAGATTTTGATGCTGCCTTTTCCCCCAATAGCCGTGCCCCCGTGCCCGTAATTGGGATCAGATAAATCAGCCGACCGGGCCCAACCGAGGGCATACGCATGGTATTCGCCACTATTGAGTTGGAGGGGCTGCGTAAATAACTGTTTAGTACTTTCACTCACAATTTGGTTTTTATGAAAAGCCCAAGCAAATGTTGCCATATCTTCAGTAGTGGAAAGCAAGCCGCCGCCGGCCCACTTATAGCTGTTATCCACAAAGTCGGTATTGATGACCGAGCTTGAAACAGTATCGTATTGGTAAGGTTCACTACGCCCAACAATAACACTATCAGTAAAATCTGCTATGGTGTGGTGCATACCTAGTGGGGTAAATATGGATTTATCTAAGTAACTTAGATAATCGCTGCCCGATGCTCCTTCAATAACTGCAGAGAGTGTATTATATCCGAAGCTGGAATAGCGGAACTTTTCTCCTGGCTCAAACAGTAGCGAATCATCCTGAAACATGGTGAGACTTTCTTTTACCGAACCAAAGAATTTCTGATTCCAGTACTCCTCAGGTTCGCTACTGTAGTGACGAATACCACTGGTATGACTGGCTAAATGCCTGACTGTAATAGGGTATCTCTTTTTGGGAAAGTAGGGAACGTACTGGTGAATCTTGTCGTCTAGGTTCAGTTGATTCTGTTCGTACAACTTAGCTACTGCGGTAGAAGTTAATGGCTTAGATACACTGCCTACTCGGAACAAGGTAGTAGCTGGATCTACCTTCGTTTGATTTTCCAGATCGGCAAAGCCGAAACCTTCACTCCACACCGTATCTCCTCGTTGGATAACAGTAATAGCCATACCAACCACATGCTTTTCCGCCATCATTTTCTTGATGATCGTCTGGCATTCCGTAATTTTACTACTACTTATATTCTGACTAAAGCTAGAAACAGTAAATGTGCCCAGAATGCCAGCTATCAATAAAAGTCTGACTACTGGTTTTTTTTTAAGTAGTTGTTGCATTGGTATAGTATGGTTTAGTTCTGTGACCACTAAAATTACTTCAGCATACTTGAATATCCTACTAATCTATTGCTCTTCCCTAGTGACTATAAATGATTGTCGCTATTTATCAGCATGATAAATAGCGTGCTAATGCGGTTGTGTATATTGCTGTAGTTACCGGCGGCAAACACTATATTAGGGATTCGGGTTACGTATGCTTCACTATTAGGTATGGTAATGTTCTCCGCCAGATCAACTTCTTCATTCTAATAGAATATTTCATAAAACTTGGCTAGCATCGTCTTGACTAATGTCTTTCAGGATTATAATGCGTTCTTGAGTTTCTTCCCCCATCAATGGCTTCTTCTATATCATCAAGCTTAGTGTGCAGCTTTGATCGTATATCTAAGTAGAAATACTATTTATGTAGATTTAAGATCAGAAGGAATAGGATCTTGCTCTTTTTACAACTGACTGAGGAGCCTAACTTTAAAGAAAAATAGTAGCTATGTCTGCTTTGCATCGGAATGTATTACTTTTAGGCACCCAAATTTCAATTATCAACCTATGAGTGTTTTTACAATCATTACCATTCTGGTAGTTCTTTCGTCCATTTTCGCTTATATCAATGTGCGCTTGTTACGGTTGCCAACCACCATTGGTCTGATGATTATGGCCATTGTTTTAACGCTAATCGTACTGCTGATTGGGTCATTTAACCCTAAATTCACCGCTTCCGCTGAAGAAATTATGCGGAGTATTGACCTCAGTGATCTTATACTGAATGTTATGCTGAGCTTCCTGCTATTTGCTGGCGCGCTACACACCGACTGGGGGAGGTTAAAGGAGCAAGCAGCCCCCATTATTACGTTTGCCACCATTGGAGTGCTAGCGTCTACCTTTGTAGTAGGCACCCTGTTCTTTTGGGTTTCTAACCATCTCATTGGCTACGAAATCGGCTATATTTACTGTCTGTTGTTCGGAGCTCTTATTTCTCCTACCGACCCAATAGCAGTACTCGGCATCCTAAAGAAAATTGGCGTACCCAAGCAATTGGAAGTGAAATTTGTCGGTGAGTCACTATTTAATGATGGGGTAGGAGTGGTGATTTTTCTTACGCTATTCAGTATTGCTGAGCGAGGAATTGAGAACGTAGGCGCTGGTGAAATCGG
>NZ_JBARYM010000830.1:0-2365 GCF_049647865.1 Tunicatimonas sp.
TCGTAACTGTCCTCCAAACCTCCTACCCTAATTCCATTTACCCAGGTTTCATCGGAGTCATTAATAGGCCCTAGCGAAATCATTCCTGCTTGGTCAGCATATCCATCCGAAATAGTTATTTTTTTTCTGAACCAAACGACGCCATCAATATCTAATCCTGCATCCTCTATTAGTTGGGGTAGTTGCATGGTGTTCCAGTCGGTATCATCAAGTTCTGGGCGTTCTCGCGGAATCATACTAGCTTTCTTGGTCTGTAACTCTTTGTACTGCGGATTTTCGGCCAGATAGGTATTCATAAATCCCTCGCGGTGATGAGCAGCGGCAGCGTAGGTGGCACTAGCCAGCCAATTATCGCCCTGTACATTTTCCTCCTGGCTGAGTGAGTATAGCTTTTCCCCCATGCCGTTTGAACTGGGCATCTCTGATAATGCCAGAATCGCGGTCAGGCGCGTACGGGGGTCGTCATCCTCCGCCAGATTCGCCCGTAATATCGCCTGATTGGCCCAGGGGGTGCGAGGCATTACTTGAGCGGCGGCTCGCCGAACTCCGGCCGCCGGATGGTTGAGTGCTTTCACTACAGCCCGATACGCTTCTTCGTTAGAGCCATCTAATGCACCTAATCCGTGCATTGTCCATAAAGCATGAAAAGCACCGGGACTAAGTCCTAATTCATCTGTTCCTGATTTTTTCGCCAGATCGTACAGTTCCGGCAGCACATCTTCTTCGCCTCGTGCTACCAGCAAGCGTTGCGCGGTAGTGCGCCAGAACATGTTTTCGTGACTTAGTGCCGCTACCAGCCCTTCCGGATCGTCTATGCTTAGTGTCATAGGCTCGTAAGGCTCAGCTTCGTCATAAACGACGCGCCAGATGCGACCGTGTTGCCGATCTCGCAATGGATTTTCGTAAGCATTCCCGTCGCCATTTTCCGCATCGTAACCACCGCGGTCAGGCGTGGGAGTAGGGTTGTGCTGAACGATAAAATTGTACCAGTCGGCCACCCATACGGCACCATCCGGGCCGACTTTCGCTTCTACCGGAGATACCCACTCATCGGCCCCGGCAAAAAGGTTACCCGCATTTTTTTCAACAAAACCAGCACCTTCTTTCTCAATGAGAGCCTGATGCACCAGCTGACCGGTGGGTTCACATACAAAGGCAATCTGATTCCAGTATTCCTGAGGGTATGAGCGGGCCGTATAGAAACGGTGACCGGCCGCGGCGGTAAAGCCGCCCCATACATCTACTTGCCGTATCGTAGAGATGGGTTGCATGGCGTAGTGCCCGTCAATCTTGGCACTTCCTTGAGTAGGTAGACCGTCTACATTTTTCAGATAATTATCGGGTATACCCAAATAGACACTGTGGGTATTATTGGCGGTGGAAGCAAATACATCAAAGTCTTCGGTAAAGCCCAGTCCCCAGGTGTTATTGCTGGTGCTAGTC
This sequence comes from Tunicatimonas sp., assembly GCF_049647865.1. Lineage (NCBI taxonomy): Bacteria > Pseudomonadati > Bacteroidota > Cytophagia > Cytophagales > Catalimonadaceae > Tunicatimonas > Tunicatimonas sp. The sequence goes on from NZ_JBARYM010000830.1 coordinate 1,444, forward strand.
AGATACTCAAAATCCGAAGCATCGGGTTTGAACCGATATACTCCCTGACTAAAGTCTTGTTGTTCTCCGGCAATCGTTCCTTCAAAACCCGAGTAGCCCACTACTCCCCATATCCAGTTATCGGGTCCGTAGGTAAGGTTAGATGGCCCGGCGTGGGTATCGAAAGTGCCCCAACCAGTTACCAATTCTTTTCGGATATTGACCCGATCGTCACCGTCGGTGTCCTGCAAATATAGAAAGTGCGGAGCTTGGGAGACAATGACTCCGCCGTTCGCAAAGACTAAGCTGGTCGGAATATTCAGGTTTTCGGCGAATACGGTGAACTTGTCGGCTTTCCCGTCGCCATCGGTATCTTCACATATTTTGATGCGGTCATCGCCCACACCATTCTGGTTGCGCACCGTATTGGGGTAGTCCACCGTCTCGATCACCCACAGGCGACCGCGTTCGTCCCACTCCATGGAAATGGGGTTGATAATATCCGGTTCGGAGGCAAAGAGTTCCAGACTAAAACCTACTGGCACCTGAATGAGCTTCTTAGACTCTTCCGGCGAAAGGGGCAATTGATAACGGGGGGCGGGATCACGCTTTTCGTAGTTCGGAATGTTGGATCGTTCCTCGTACTGTAATTCGGGCATGTCTTCCATATAGGCTTGCCACTGCTCCTTTACGTCAGCTTCAACCGCCCAGAGAATTCCGGCTTCCATCAGATCATGAAACTCCGGCTGGCCCCAGGTGCGCTCATCGTGCCCGTAGGCGGTGTAGAACACTTTACCTTCTCCGTACGTTTTGGTCCAGGTCCAGGGTTCTTGCTGGCCAGCTTCCCCAGGCTCACTTTCGGATCGCTCCATCAACACATTAATATCTTCCGCAATTTCATGATGGACATAGGTTTCGTCCCAGGTGCTGAATTCTTCTACTC
>NZ_JBARYM010000831.1:0-3093 GCF_049647865.1 Tunicatimonas sp.
ATCCTGGAAAGTGAGTTCGTAGGCCAGATAGCTCTGATTGTCGGTTTGCCGAAACAATTCATTGAAGAAGTAGGTAGAGCTCAAAATCGGTCCGTGGCTCACTACACTACTATTTTCGGGAAAGAACCGATACGCTATTTCAGGATTTATTTTGTAGTAAGAACGACGGGGAACAAAACCCACCTCGGCGGTGTAGCCCCGACCTACGTACTCGTGCTGCCAACTCAGGGTCCAGCGACGGCTGTCGTACGCTAAATCAGCGGCGTGCACCATGTTACGGTCCGATTTCTCCGGACTCATAGAATGCAGATACATGACCTTTCCCGTCCAAAGGTTGTTGGAGGAGGCAATGTTGTACTCCACCCCAATGTTGCGATTGTACTGAGAGTACACTGGCATGTTAGGATTATCGCTGGGAGTGTAGTTCAGCGATTCTTTATTGACCACAATCAAACCAATGTTAGACCGGGCAAATATCTGCCGCTGAAGGGCGGCTACCGTAAAATTCTGAGCGGGTAAGTCGGTGGCTTCCACTTTGCCGGTCTGAATGTTCATAGCCCCGATTCGCCAATTTTTATTAAGCTTCCCACTGAGTCGCGCCCCAAACTGAATGGGCACTCCCAACCCAATGCGGCGGGAGAAGAACGGGCGAATCGTGGGGTAGCCGAAATTGGCAAACAGGTCAGCATTTTCCAGAAAGAACTGCCGCCGTTCGGGAAAGAACAACTCAAACCGATCTAGGTTGGTTACCTGCTGGTCAACTTCTACCTGCGAGAAATCAGGGTTTATCGTCAGGTCTAGGTTTAGCGAAGAGGTAATGGCAATTTTAGCATCCACTCCTATTTCGCCCCGATAGTTGGTGGAGGTATTTTCTTCAAAATTTCGGGTAGCTCCGCCCAAGGCGTAGGGAATAATGGAGACGTTCCTTTTGGTAGCCGGAGGAGGTTGATCCCAGACCAACGTGCCGGTGAAGGCCAAAGATGCCGAAGGAAACTGACGGTGTACGGGTGCCCAGGCTGATTTCTCGCCAATCTGTAAATCTAAACGGCTGAAATTGATGCCCCACTCGGTAATACCTTTCTTGTAGCGAATCGTTTTGAAAGGAATAGCCGCTTCAAATACCCATTTATCTTGGTAATTCTTTACTTCCGATACCCACTTATTATCCCAACTCAGGTCTACTCGCCCGCCGTTAAACATCAGCCCATCCCACTGGGCTCCGGCCGCGTTGGCCCCAAAAGTAAAGCCGTTGGTCTGATCGTCAAACGGGTCCATAAACAGCAGGAAATTATCATTCTTCCCAAAGGAAAAATCCCGGCGCATAGACTCTACCGTATAGGAGCCAGACTCCGTATAATAGCACTCCGCCAGCAGGTACAAAAAGTTATCGTCGTATGCCATCCGCACATCCGTTCGCGCTACTGCCCGACTGGTGTCCATCGGCAGTATCATATGAAAATTAGTGGCGACGTTAGCTTGCTGCCAGGCCGAATCTAACGTTCCACCGTCAATAATAATGGGCGCAGTAGTTTTTTTAAGCAGCAACCGATAGTCGGCATTTTTTTTCTGAGCAAACAGCGGCGATGTAGCGAAAAGTAGCAGACTAAAAATTACACTAATAAATTTCACACCGTAGTGGGTTAAGCGAATTGACAGTACAAACAAAGCTATCACTTTTTTAGCTGTTGCCAACACTGCATTTCTGACACCATTTCCATTTGTATAAATTTATTTTGACCAAAGTACAACTAAGTCAGATAGGCGCCGTTAAGTTAGCTACACAAATTATGACCACATGGTCACTTTAGAAGTGAAGCCTACATTTGAACGACTAAAATCGGATAAAAAGCAGCAGTTTATTGAAGCGGCCTTTGAAGAATTTGCCCTGCACAGTTTTCAGGAAGCCTCTCTTAATCGACTGGTAAAAAAGCTAGGAATTGCGAAGGGAAGCGTCTATCAGTACTTTGATGACAAGCAAGCACTGTATTTTTATTTGAAAGAATACGTGATCGCGAAAAAACGAACGTTCATGCAATCCGCCATGAATATTCCCCCTGATGATTTTTGGGATTGGCTGGAAGCCTTATTTCATCACGGGTTGGCTTTTGATGCTCAGTATCCGGTGATGAACCGATTCTTGTATCGCTACAGTCAGGAGAAATTGATCCCGGAGGTGGCCAAGGATATGGTTCGCTACGATCAGGAAGCTGTTGACTTCTTTTCATCAATAATTGCGCAGCAGCAGGAAAAAGGTATACTAAAAAAGAATCTAGATGCTACCATCATGGCTCGGCTAATTGTACAGATTAGCAAGACTCTGCTAGAGACTTTAGCACCAGTGGAAGATCAACCTAATCCGTTAGGCCCGGTAATACAAGTCAGCGAAGCCGAATATACTCAGGCCCTTCGTCAACTCATTAATATTTTACAATCCGGGATGAAAAAAATTGACAATTGATAATGGAAACCGGGTCGCCGAGCAATTAACAGTGAAAATGAGCGCGACTCTCAGGGAATCTACCTGCCTAATTTTGAACCACTCATATCAATATATATTCAGAATTACACATTATTCAAATAATAAAATGTTGATAATCAAACACTTATCAATTGTCCATTATCCACTTTGAATTAGTATTATGATTACGGTAAATGACCTGCGGTACACGTATCCCAAAAATCAAAGTCCCACTTTGAAAGGTATCTCCTTTGCTATTGAGGCCGGAGAGATTTTTGGTTTTCTGGGGCCCAGCGGTAGCGGAAAAAGTACTACTCAAAAAATTCTGTACAAATTATTAGACGGCTACGATGGACAGGTGCAGATTCAAAACCGGGATTTGTCAGGCTGGGGGAAAGACTTTTACCAGCGTATTGGTGTGAGCTTCGAGCTACCCAACCATTATCTAAAACTGACGGCACTGGAGAACCTACAGTTCTTCGCCAACTTCTACGAAAAGAAACCAGTCGACTTCTACGAATTACTGGATAAAGTAGGATTGCGAGAAGATGCCGATAAGCCGGTTTCGGACTTCTCTAAGGGAATGAAGATGCGGTTGAACTTCATTCGCTCATTTATGCACGACCCGGATATTC